>NZ_JBHYGR010000011.1:0-1533 GCF_042738155.1 Kitasatospora sp. NPDC059088
CAGACGCGCGCTCCTTGGTACCCCACCTCCCGCGCGTTGGGGGGGGGGCGCCCGCCGTCGATCGGGCGCGCGCCGGGGGCGGCCCGAACCCGGGTGGGTGCCGGTGCCCGTGGCGCGGCTCAGGCCGCCGGCGGCACGACGGGCTGGGACTGGGTCGCGCAGTGGATGCCGCCGCCGCCCGCCGCGATGGCGTTGATCCGCACCGGGACGACGGTGCGGCCGGGGTACTCCGCCGCCAGGACCGCGCGGGCCGCGTCGTCGGCCGCGGCGTCCCCGAACTGGGGCATCAGCACGGCGCCGTTGGCGGTGTAGTGGTTGGTGTAGCTGGCCAGGAAGGACGAGCCGGTCCCGTCGATCTTCTGGTGGTCGGGGCCGGGCAGCTCGACGATCGTCAGCGGACGGCCCTTGGCGTCGGTGGCGCTCTGCAGCACCTGCTTGGCCTGCTGGTAGACGTTGACCCAGAGCGGGGCGGAGCCCGGCCCGGGCTTGTCGAGGATGACCCGGCCGGGCGCGCTGAACCGGGCCACGCAGTCGATGTGGCTGTCCGTGATGTCCTGGCCCGCCAGGCCGGCCACCCAGATCACCTTCTCCACACCGAGCGAGGACTTGAGCCGCTGCTCGACGTCGCCCTGGCTCAGCCCCCGGGTTGCGGTTGGGGTTGACCAGTGAGCTGACGGTGGCGAGCAGGGTGCCCTGGCCGTCGGTCTCCAGTGAGCCGCCCTCGCCGGTGAAGGGCGCCTGGACGCGGTCGATCCGGTAGTGGGCGAGCAGCGCGGCGGCCGCCTTGGCGTCGTTGGCGAAGGCCTGCTCGTACTTGGTGCCGGTCTTGCCCCAGCCGTTGAAGTTGGTGTCCAGGCCGGCGACGGCGCCCGGGCCGACCAGGAAGGTCGGGCCGAAGTCCCGGATCCACAGGTCGTCGTTGGAGACCGGGAGGAAGGTGATGCCGTGGGAGAAAGGGATCGAGGCGGTGTTGCAGCGCGGGGTGGCAGCGGCCACCGACTCCGGGTTGATCACCATCACGACCGGCTCGAAGCGGGAGACCTCCTTGGCGAGGTTCGCGATGTCCGCCTGGACGGCGGGGAGTTGGGCGCCCCAGGCGGAGGTCGGTTCGGGCCAGGCCAGGAAGGTCCGGGCGTGCGGGTCGGTCTCGGCGGGCATCCGCAGCGTCGGCGCGGTGCCGGGGGCGGCGGCGGTGTCGGAACCGTCGGCGGCTCGGGCGGTGCCGGCCAGGAGCGGGCCGAAGGCCGCCAGGGGTGCGGCCGCGGCACCGTAGCGCAGGAGTCGGCGGCGGGAGATCGCGGGGTGGTCCATCTGGGCCTCTCGCAATGGCCCAGGTCCAGACGTACAAGCTGCTCAGCATCGCCGAGATCGCCGACGAGCACGACGCGATCCTCGCGGCGATTGCCGACGGTGACACCGAGCAGGCGGACCGCGGGGGCGGCCGCCCCCCGGGCCCGGGGCGCCCGCGGCGGCGCGGGGGGGGGGGGGAGGGCCAGGGGGGTGTAAACAACTACCACCCCCCCCAACCCCACA
>NZ_JBHYGR010000011.1:1543-15751 GCF_042738155.1 Kitasatospora sp. NPDC059088
GCCGGCGTCGCCCCGCCCGCCCGCGCGCGGGCGGGGGGGGGCGGCGCGCGCGCGCCCCCGGGCGGGCGGCGCGGCGCCCCCCCCCCCCCGCGGCCCCCCCCCCCCCCGCGGCTGCGCGAGCGGATGGGCTAGTCCCCGACCTTGAAAAGCCGCGGTCGGCCCGGCCGCCCGCGGGGGTTCAGTGCCGGGCCAGCTCCGTGTCGACGGCGCCGCGGAGCAGTCGGCGGGCGTGGTCGAGGCTCAGCGAGCCGCTGAGCCAGCGCACGCTGAGGCCCTCGGTCAGGGCGGTGAGCCGTTCGGCGGCGGCCGCGTGGGCGGGGGCGGTGCCGGTGGGGTTGGCGCGGGCGAGGAGTTCGGCCACGTCGTGCACCCAGGTGTGGGTGGAGCGGGCGAGTTCCTCGCGCAGGTCGGGTTCGAAGACGGCGGTGGCCCGCAGTTCACCCCAGGCGGTGCTGTTCTCGCGGACCTCGGCGGTGTCCTGGAGTTCGCGCAGCAGGACCCGTTCCAGGTCGGTGCGCGGGTCCTCGGCCCGGGCGGCGGGCTCCTGGTCGGCGGTGTAGTGGTCGGCGCGGTCGCTGATGAACTCCAGCGTCCGGCGCAGGGTGCCGGCCCGGTCGGTGAAGTGGTAGTAGATCAGTGCGGTGGACACCCCGGCCTCGGCCGCGAGCTCGCCCATGCGCAGTCCGCGGATGCCGCGTCGGGCGATGACGCGGGTGGCGGCTTCGAGTATCGCTGTCCGACGGTCCGACATGAGCGGTCACTCTACCGGGATTCGGGCCGGCTCGTTACACAATCCTGACGAAAATTTCAGGACTCCCTTCCGAGGGCTCCCCGAGACCGGCTCCCTGGTCAGCGCGCCGCACTGCCCTGGTGTAGACCGGTGGTCCGGGGTCGGCCGGGGTGTTCCGAAGGTGACCGAAAGGTAACTGTCCCCCAGGGGCTTGACTGAATTTTCAGTGCGGTGAAGGATGCGGGGCAACCCCCACACCTCCCACCTCATGCAGGGAGCGTTTCTTGAACACCCCCACCCCCTCAAGAAGAAGCCTGCTCCGCTTCGGCGCGGCCGCCGTGCCGCTGGCCGCCCTCACCGCGGCCTTCCCGGCCGCCGCCCGGGCCGACGACGCCCAGGCGGCCACGGCCACGGCGACGGAATCGGCCACGGGATCGGCCACCGCCACCCCGCGGCTGCGGATGCCGGCCGAGAGCGACCGGCACGACCGCACCTTCATGGCCTGGCCCGCCCTCTCCTCGATCTGGGGCAACAAGCTCTCCGCGGTCCGCGACGACATCGCCCGGGTCGCCTACGAGATCTCCCGCTACGAGCCGGTCGTCCTGGTCGCGCGCCCCGCCCAGGCCGCGAGCGCCCGGTACTGGTGCGGCCCCGGCAGCACCTACGGCATCTCCGTCGTCGAGATCCCCAACGACGACCTGTGGATCCGCGACTTCGGCCCGACCTTCACGGTCGCGCCCGGCACCGTCGCCGGGGTCGACACCCACTTCAACGGCTGGGGCAAGACCGGTACCCCCTACTACCAGCCCTTCGCCGAGGACGCCGCGGTCGCGGCGAGCCTGCTCGCCGAGTACGGCGTCAGCCGCGTCAGCGCCTCCTTCACCGGCGAGGGCGGCGCCCTGGAGACGGACGGCCAGGGCACCCTGCTGGCCACCGTCAGCTCGCTGGTCAACCCGAACCGCAACCCGGGCATGACCCAGGACCAGGTCGAACAGGCCTTGAAGACCAGTCTCGGCCTGGACAAGGTGATCTGGCTGGCCGGTCTGGCCGGCCAGGACATCACCGACGACCACATCGACTGCCTGGCCCGCTTCACCTCCGCGGGCCGGGTCGTCCTCGACAAGCCCGGCCCCGGCACCGACCAGGTCTGGATCGACGTCTACCAGCAGGCCAAGCAGGTCCTGCAGAGCGCGACCGACGCCCAGGGCCGCGCCCTGACCGTGGTGGAACTGCCCGGCCCGGACCGCACCCTGATCCGCGGCCGCGGCAAGGACTTCCTGTCCAGCTACACCAACTTCTACGTCGCCAACGGGTCGGTGTTCGTGCCCCAGTTCGGCGACGGCTACGCCGACGGCCTGGCCTACACCATCCTCCAGGCCGAGTTCCCCGGCCGCGACGTCGTCCAGATCAACATCGACAACATCGCCTCCGGCGGTGGCGGCATCCACTGCGCCACCCAGTCCCAGCCCGCCGTACCGGCGGTCTAGGCCCTCCAACCCCTCGGCGGCCCGCCCGGTACCCCACGGCGGCGGGCCGCCGAGGCCTCGGCCCCGCGGCCTGCCCGGCGGATCCCGCCGGGCCCCGGCGCCGAGCCCGCACCACAGCACCGCACCAGTTCCGAACGGAAGAGGAAACCCGTGACGTTCCGAATGCCCGCCGAGTGGACCGAGCACGAGGGCTGCCTGATGGCCTGGCCCGTACGGCCGGACCTCTGGGGCGACACCCTGGACGAGGTGAAGCGCGAGTACGCGACGGTCGCCCGCGCCATCGCCGAGTTCGAGCCGGTCACCATGGTGGCGCCGCCCGGCCACGGCGACGAGGCGCGCGAGCTCTGCGGCGAGGGCACCACCGTCGTCGAACTCCCGCTGGACGACTCCTGGTTCCGCGACAGCGCGCCGATCTTCGTGCTGGACGGCGAGGGCCGGCGGGCCGGCGTCGACTTCCGCTTCAACGCCTGGGGCCGCAAGCACCACCCCTGGGACACCGACGACCGGATCAGCGCCCTGCTGCTGGACCACCTGGGCGTCCCCGCCGTCCGCTCCGAGATGATCCTCGAAGGCGGCGCCATCACCGTCGACGGCGAGGGCACCCTGATCACCACCGAGCAGTGCCTGCTCCACCCCAACCGCAACCCGGACCTGAGCCGGGAGGAGATCGAGGACGAGCTCAAGGCCCGCCTCGGCGTCACCAAGGTGATCTGGCTGCCCTACGGCGGCGCGCTGGACACCGAGACCGACGGCCACGTCGACGGCGTCTGCGCCTTCGTCGCCCCCGGCAAGGTCGTCGTGCAGCTGCCCGCCGACCCCGAGCACCCGGACTACGTGCGGATGCGCGCCAACCGCACCGTGCTGGAGCACTCCACCGACGCCCAGGGCCGGCCCTTCGAGATCGTCGACGTCCCGCAGGCCGCCTTCGTCGAGGTCGACGGCAACCGGGTCGAGGTCGGCTACCTCAACTTCTACCTGGCCAACGGCGGCGTCGTCGTCCCGGTCGCCGACCACCCCGAGGACGCGGGCGCGCTCGCCGTCCTCGCCGCGGCCTACCCCGACCGCAAGGTGGTCGGCGTGCGCGCCCGGGTGATCGCCTACGGCGGCGGCGGCGTCCACTGCATCACCCAGCAGATCCCGGCCGCCCGGGCCTGACCCCCGGCCGCCCGGGCCGGCCCCCATCCGGCCCCCGTCCGGCCCACGGACGCGACCGCCCCACCGGCGCGTCCCCCGCGGACCGGTACGGCCCGCACCCCGTACCGCTCCGCACCTCCCGTTCCGCACCGATCGGAAGACCACCCTCATGACGCTCGCACCCGCGAGAGGCGCCACCAAGCGCGGCCGGCTCGCCCTCGCCACCGCCCTGCTCTCGGCCGCGACCATGGTCGCCGCCTGCTCCGGCCCCCCGCGCGGCGGGGACTCCGGCCAGGCCGGCTTCCAGCTCTCCGCCTCCACCCCGCCCGCCAAGGGCGAGATCGACTCCTTCACCTGGGCCACCTACGCCGAGCCGCCGACCCTCGACTACATCCAGGCCTTCGACTACCCGCAGAACACGATCCTCTCCAACGTGTGCGAGAGCCTGATGCGCTGGACCCCCCAGCTCACCCTGGCTCCCGGCCTGGCCGAGAAGGCCACCAACCCGGACCCGACCACCTGGGTCTACGACCTGCGCTCGGGGGTGCACTTCCACGACGGCACGGTGATGACCGCCGACGACGTCGTGTACAGCCTCGGCCGGCAGACCGACCCCAACAACGCGGCGGCCTGGGCCCAGACCTTCCAGAACGTCGACTCCATCACCAAGACCGGCCCGCTCCAGGTCACCGTCAAGCTCAAGCAGGCCGACTCCCAGTTCCCGCAGTACATGGCCACCGCCGCCGGCGTCGTCGCCGCCAAGGCCGGCATCGAGGCCGCGGGCAAGGACTACGGCACCGCCGGCAGCCTCGACTGCACCGGCCCCTTCAAGCTCGGCACCTGGGCCAAGGGCCAGTCGCTCGAACTCCAGCGCTTCGACGACTACTGGGGCACCAAGGCCAAGTCGAAGAAGGTCGTGTTCAGCTTCCTCACCGACTCCTCGGCCCGCACCAACGCGATGCTGACCGGCGACGTCGACGGCGGCTACCTCATCCCCACCGAGAGCTACGACCGCCTCAAGAAGAGCGGCCCGGGCACCCTCTACTTCGGCGAGGGCCTGAGCACCGTCAACGTCAACGTCACCAACATGCAGGGCGCGCTCGGCGACGTCCGGGTGCGCCAGGCGCTGTCGCTGGCCCTGGACCGCTCCGGCTTCGTCAAGACCGGCCTGGCCGGCTCCGGCACGGTCACCGGCTCCCTCACCACCAGGGCCGCCTGGGCCTCCGCCCCCGACGACGTCCGCAAGAGCGCCTTCGACGGCCTCACCCCCACCACCCAGGACATCGACAAGGCCAAGGCCCTGGTCAAGGAGGCCGGCGCGAGCGGCAAGACGCTCGTCATGGCCACCAGCACCATCGGCCAGGACGTCTCCCTGCTCGCCACCGCCGTCCAGGCCGCCGGGACGAAGATCGGCCTCGACATCCAGCTCAAGACGATCGCCCCGAACGCCTTCACCGCGCTGTTCACCGACGCCAAGGCGCGCGAGGGCATCGACATGTTCCCGGAGACGTACTACGACTCCATCACCGACCCGCTCGACCTGCTCGTCAACTTCCGCACCGGCGCCTACCAGAACTTCGCCGGCTACAGCGACAAGGCCTACGACGACCTGATCGACCAGGCCACCGCCGAGTACGACCCGGCCAAGCGCGGCGCGATCGAGGCCAAGCTCCAGCAGGCCGCCTCCCAGCAGCTGCTGTGGATCCCGGTCGCCGAGTGGCCCACCGCCGTGTTCCTCAACAAGCGGATCACCGGCGCCCCGACCACCATCTCGTACATGTACTACCCGTGGGCCGCCGATGTGGGGGCCGCACGGTGAGCTTCCTCCGATTCGCCGCCCGGCGGCTGGTCGAGATGGCGGTGACCCTGCTCGGTGCCTCGTTCGTGGTCTTCGGGGCCATGTACCTGGCGCCGGGCAGCCCCGCGAGCTTCCTCCTGTCGGGACGGTCGGCCTCGCCGGCCGCCCTCCAGGCGATCAACGAGCAGTACCACCTCGACGACCCCTTCCTGGTGCGGTACTTCCGCTGGCTCGGCCAGGTGCTCCAGGGCGACTTCGGCCGCTCCATCACCTACCGCACCGACGTGTCCAAGCTGCTCGCCGACCGGCTCCCCGCCACCCTGCTGCTGGTCGGCATGGCCCTGGTGATCGTGGTCGTCATCGGCCTGGCCCTCGGCCGGCTCGGGGCGGTGCGCGGCGGCGCCACCGACTCCACCATCCTGGTCACCACCACGATCGCCCTCGGCACGCCGTCCTTCGTCGCCGCCGTGCTGCTCCAGGGCCTCTTCGCGGTCAAGCTCGGCTGGTTCCCGGTCGGCGGCGTCGGCGACGGCCTCGGCGACATGCTCTGGCACCTCACCCTGCCGGCGCTCGCCCTCGCGCTCTACCTCATCGGCATGCTCGCCCGGGTCACCCGCGCCGCCATGCTGGAGGCCCTGGAGGGCGAGCACGTCACCGTGGCCCGCAGCCGCGGCGTCCCCGAGCGCGAGGTGATCCGCCGCCACGTGTTCCGCAACTCGCTGGGCACCGTGCTGACCACCGGCGGCCTGATCGTCTCCACCCTGCTGGTCTGCACCATCCTGGTGGAGTCCGCGTTCAGCATCGGCGGCATCGGCCAGCTCCTCGAACTGTCCACCACCACCAAGGACTTCCCGACCGTCCAGGCCATCTCGCTGATCATCGTCGCCCTGTTCATGACGGTGAACCTGGTCGTCGACCTGCTCCACCCACTGGTCGACCCCCGGGTCACCCTCGGCTCCAGGAGGTCCGACGCATGAGTGCCGGTCTCACCGAACGGTCGGGCCTCACCCGCCGGCCCGGCCTCGGCCGGATCAAGGCCGCCCGCGCCCCGCTCTACCTGGCCTGCCTCGGCTTCGCCGTACTGGTGGTGCTCGCCGCCCTGCTCGCCCCCCTGCTGTCGCCGTACGACCCGAACGCCGTCGACCTGGGCAACGCCCTGGCCGGGCCCTCGCCCGACCACCTGCTCGGCGTCGACACGGCCGGGCGCGACACCCTCTCCCGGCTGCTGATCGGCGCCCGCACCTCGCTGCTCGGCCCGCTCGGCGTGGTCGTCTTCTCCACCGTCGCCGGCATCGCCGTCGGCCTCGCGGCCGGCTGGCGCGGCGGCTGGCTCGACTCAGTCCTCTCCCGCAGCACCGAACTGGTCTTCGCCTTCCCCGGCATGCTGCTCGCCATCCTGATCGTCTCGGTCTACGGCGAGGGCCTGCTCGCCCCCGTCGTCGCCCTGGCGATCGCCTACCTGCCCTACGTCTCCCGGCTCACCCGCTCCCTGGTACTGGCCGAACGGACCCGGCCGTACGTCTCCGCCTACCAGGTCCAGGGCCACTCCGCCCTGCAGATCTGCCTGCGGCACGTCCTGCCCAACATCGCGCCGGTCGTCCTCGCCCAGTCCGCCGTCAACTTCGGCTACGCCCTGATGGACCTCGCCGGCCTGTCCTTCCTCGGCCTCGGCGTCCCCGCCCTCACCCCCGACTGGGGCCGGATGGTCTTCGACGGCCAGACCGCGATCCAGCACGGCTACCCGCTCTCCGCGATCCTGCCCTGCGCCTTGATCGTGCTCACCGTCGTCGCCTTCAACGTGGTCGGCGAGCGCTGGGCCGACCGGGTCGCCCGGAGGTCCGCATGAACGACCACCGCACCACTGGAAGGACCCCTTGACATCCTCCCTGCCCTTATCGGGTGGGGATTCCTCCCGCGCCTGTGGCACGGATGCCCGTGGTCCGCAGGTCGCCGAGGTGGGTTCCCCGTTCAACGGGCCGTGCCCGGCGTGGGATCGCCACACCGGGTCTCACCGGCCCTCCAGGGGCGTTTAGCCTGTCCGCCTGCCCGGCGGCCAGGATATTTCGAGCAGCGTTGAGGTCACGGTCATGCAGCACACCACATGCACCACACGCCCACTCCCTCACCCGCAGGGGTTTGGGTCCGTCGCGGTGCCCGCACGCCGAACAGAGCTGGGAGGACGGGAACGCGCGGGGCACGATCCCGATGACACGTCCGTACCGGGCTGCTTTCTCTTCGAGCAGGCGCCGGAAGGTGGCCCATCCGGCGTCGTGGACGGACTTGGCGAGTCGGCCTCGGGCGAGGCCGCGCACGTTCAGGTCCTCCAGGTACACCGCTTGGTTCTCGCGGATCAACTTGGTGGTCTGTTGGTGCAGCCAGTCCTTGCGGGTGTCGGCAACCTTGGCGTGCGCCCTGGCTACCTTGCGGCGGGCCTTGGACCGGTTCCTGCTGCCCTTGGCCTTGCGGGACAGCTCCCGCTGCGCGGCCTTGAGTTTCTTCTCCGCCTTGCGGAGGAAGCGGGGGTTGTCGATCACGCTGCCGTCGGAGAGGACGGCGTAGGTGGTCAGCCCGAGGTCGATGCCCACCTCGGCATCGACCTCGGGCAAGTGCTCGAGCTCCACGTCCACGACGAAGCTGGCGTGATACCGCCCGGCCGCGTCCAGCACGACCGTCACCGACGACGGGTCAGCGGGCAGCGCCCGCGACCACTTCACCCGCACATCGCCGATCTTCGCCAGATTCAGCTTCCCGTTGGAACGGATGCGGAACCCGTTGCGCGTGAACCGAAGCGACTGCCGGGCATCACGCTTCGACTTGAACCGGGGCAGACCAACCGGCCGACCGTCGCGCTTTCCGGACACCGAGTCGAAGAAGTTCCGGTACGCCGTGTCCAGATCCCGCAGGGACTGGATCAGCGGATCCACACCCACCGAGGCGAGCCACGCGCGTTCGGGGGTCTTCTTCGCCGCAGTGATCACGGACTTCTGCAGATCCGTGGCCTTCGGGTATGGCCGCCCGGTTTTCCGGGCTTCCTTTCGCGCCGCGAGACCGTCGTTGTACACCACCCGGGCACACCCGAACGTCTTGGCCAGCGCAGCGCGCTGACCTGCCGTCGGGTAGACGCGATAGGAGTACCTGAGGTGCACGAGAGCAACCTACCGACACGCACTGACAACGGCTCATGCCAGAACATCCGAAGACCATTCCGCCGCTTCGCGGCTCCGAGCCAAAGACCTATTCCTCCCCGGCCTGATGGCCAGGGCATCCTAGGAGATCAAAGGTGAACGCCCTCGACATCCAGGGCCTCCGGCTCCAACTGCCCGGCACCGCCCGGCCCGTCCTCGACGGGGTCGACCTCACCGTCGCCCCCGGCGAGACCGTCGCCCTGGTCGGCGAGTCCGGCTCCGGCAAGACCCTCACCTCCCGCACCGCCCTCGGCCTGCTGCCGTCCGGCGCCGCACCGGAGGGCACCGTCCTGGTCGACGGCGAGGACGTCCTGACCATGGCGCCCGCCCGGCTGCGCGCCCTGCGCACCGGCCAGGCCGCGATGATCTTCCAGGACCCCCGGGCCGCCATCAACCCGCTGCGCCGGATCGGCGACTTCCTCACCGAGAGCGTGCGCCTCACCGGCGCCATGAGCGCCGCCGACGCCGACCGGCGGGCCGTCGAACTCCTCGACGCCGTCGGCCTCGGCCCGGAACTGCTGAGCCGCTACCCCGGGCAGCTGTCCGGCGGCATGCTCCAGCGCGTGATGATCGCCGCCGCCCTGATGGGCGACCCGATCCTGCTGCTCGCCGACGAGCCCACCACGGCGCTCGACGTCACCAGCCAGGCCGAGGTGGTCGCCCTGCTCGGCCGGCTGCGCGAACGCTTCGGCACCGGGCTGCTGTTCGTCACCCACGACCTCGGCCTCGCCGCCGCGATCAGCGACCGGGTCTACGTCATGTACGCCGGACGGATCGCCGAGACCGGCCCCGCCGCCGAACTCTTCGCCCGGCCCCGCCACCCCTACACGGCCGCCCTGCTCGCCTCCACCCCCCGACTGGACGCCCCGGCCGGCCGGCTCGCCGCCATCGACGGCCAACCGCCCGACCTGCGGCAGGAGTTGAACGGCTGCGCGTTCGCCGCCCGGTGCTCCTTCGCCACCGAGGTGTGCCGGGAGCAGACCCCCGAGCTGGCCGGGGAGGCTTCCACTCCGGAGGAGCACCTCGTCGCCTGCCACCACCCGCTCGGGGACGGCCCGTTCGGGGACACCCCGGCCGGGGACGGCCCGCTCGAAGGGAGCCGCGCCGATGCCTGAGCCCGTACTCCAGGTCACCGGACTGCACCGGACCTTCGGCAGCGTCCGGGCGGTGGACGACGTCTCCTTCACCCTCGACGCCGGCGCCTCGCTCGGCATCGTCGGCGAGTCCGGCTCCGGAAAGACCACCACCGCGCGGATCATCGTCGGCCTCGAACAGGCCGACGAGGGGCGGGTCACCGTCCACGGCCGGCCGCGGACCGGCCGTGCCCGGGGCAGGGCCGAGCGGCTGGCCCGCGCCCGCGAGGTGCAGATGGTCTTCCAGGACCCGTACCTCTCGCTGGACCCGCGCACCAGCGTCGAGGCCGTGCTCCGGGAGACCCTGCGGCTGCACTTCCCGGAGACCGACCACCAGGCCCGGATCAAGGAACTCCTCGACCAGGTCGGGCTCGGCACCAGGGCCGCCGAAGCGCTGCCCCGCCAGCTCTCCGGGGGCCAGCGCCAACGCGTCGCCATCGCCCGGGCGCTGGCCGTGCGGCCGGCCGTCCTGGTACTGGACGAGGCGGTCGCCGCCCTGGACGTGTCCGTCCAGGCACAGGTGCTCAACCTGCTCGCCGACATCCGCGAGGAGACCGGCATCGGCTACCTCTTCATCACCCACGACCTCGGCGTGGTCCGCTGCGTCACCGACGAGGTCGTGGTGATGCGGAACGGAAGGATCGTCGAGGCCGGACCGACCGCCCAGGTCCTCGACGACCCGCAGCACGCCTACACGGCGCTGCTGCTGGAGTCCGTCCCCCGGCCCGGCTGGGATCCCGACGGGATCGCCGCCGCGCGCCGCGCGCTGTAGCGCGACCCGGGACCGGCAGGTGGTGGGCGCAGCCGGTCCCCGGGGGGGGGCGGCGCCGGCCCCCCCCGGCCGGGCCGGTGGGGCCGTACGGACGAACGGGAGGACGGGGCCCGGATCAGGCCATGGTGTCCAGGATCTCCCGGACCATCTCCATGGTGGTGCCCGGGTGCAGGAAGGCGAAGCGGGCGACCGTCTCGCCGTCCCAGCCGGTCGGGGTGACGAAGCCGATCTGGTCCGCCAGCAGCTGCTGCGACCAGCGGTAGTAGTCGTCGTTGGTCCAGCCCTTGCGCTTGAAGCAGACCGCGGAGAGCTGCGGGTCGAACAGCAGCTCCAGGTGCTCGGCATCGCGGATCAGCTGGGCGGTGTCCCGCGCCAGCTGGAGGCCGGTCTCGATGGCGTCGGTGTACGCCTGGACGCCGTGGACGGCCAGCGAGAACCAGAGCGGCAGGCCGCGGGCGCGCCGGGTCAGGTGGTAGGCGTAATCGGTGGGGTTCCACTCGTCGCCGTCGGTGTGCAGGACGTCCAGGTAGGAGGCGTCCTGGGTGTGCACGGCGCGGGCGAGCTGCGGGTTGCGGTAGATCAGCGCGGCGCAGTCGAAGGGGGCGAACAGCCACTTGTGCGGGTCGACCACGAAGGAGTCGGCGTGCTCGATGCCGTTGTAGCGCTCGCGCACCGACGGGGCGAACAGGCCGGCGCCGCCGTAGGCGCCGTCCACGTGGAACCACAGGTCGCGCTCGCGGGCGACCTCGGCCAGGCCGGCCAGGTCGTCGACGATGCCCTCGTTGGTGGTGCCGGCGGTGCCGACGACGGCGATCACCGTCTCCGGGTTCGGGTCGGCGGCCAGGGCGGCGCGCAGCGCCTCGCCGGTGAAGCGCCGGTTCACGGTCGGGACCTTGAAGGCCTCGACGCCGATGATGTTGAAGGTGTTCTTGACCGAGGAGTGCACCTGGTCGGCGACGGCTATCCGCAGCCGGGCCTCCGGACCGACGCCGAGCCTGCGGCGGGCGGTGTCACGGGCGACCACCAGGGCGGACAGGTTGCCCGCGGAGCCGCCGGAGACGAAGCAGCCGCCGGCCGAGGCGGGCATCCCGGCCCGGTCGGCGATCAGGCGCAGCACCTGGTTCTCGGCGGCGATGGCGCCCGCCGCCTCCAGCCAGGAGATGCCCTGCAGCGAGGCGCAGGAGACGACCATGTCGAACAGCAGCGCGGCCTTGGTCGGGGCGCACGGGATGAAGGACAGGTAGCGGGGGCTGTCGGCGGAGATGACCGCGCGGGACAGCTCGTGGTCGTACAGCTTGAGCACGTCGGCCGGGTTGTTGCCGTCCTGGTTGAGCAGGCCGGCCAGCTGGGTGCGCAGGTGCTCGCCGTCACCGGGGTGGTCGAGCGGGACGGGGTCGTACTGCAGCCGCTCCCGCATGTAGTCGAAAACCAGGTCGACCAGTTCGTTGTCGGGCCGGTGCATGCGGTCGGGTGCTGCGGACACGGCTGTCCCTCTCGGCTGTGGGTGTCGGGGGGATCCGGTCGGCGGGACGCCTCACCGCGCTGACCGGACGTGATCAGCGTAGGCAGCGGAAGCGCTTCCCCGCGCGTCGGAACGCGGCTGGTCAGGCAGCTTTCGGGCGTCTTCGGGCAGGTCCGCGCAGATTTCCTGCGTACCCCGGGCGCCGGGCCGGGAGATCAGCCGATCAGCTGGGAGAGGACCACCGAGGAGCGGCTGCGCTGCACGCCGGGCTCGCGCCGGATGCGCTCGATGACGGCCTCCAGATGGCGCATGTCGGCGGCCCGCAGGTGCACCAGGGCGTCCGGGTCGCCGGTGACCGTCCAGGCGGCGACCACCTCGGGGAACTGGCGCAGGCTGGCGAGGATCTCCTCGGGGGCGGTCCGCTCGCGGCAGTAGACCTCGACGAAGGCCTCGGTCTGCCAGCCGAGCACGGCCGGGTCGAGCACCACGGTGAAGCCCCGCACCACGCCGCGCGCCCGGAGCCGGTCGATCCGGCGGCGCACGGCGGTGGCGGAGAGGTTCACCTGGAGACCGATCTCGGCGTAGGACGCCCGGCCGTCGCTGCCGAGGCGGGCGAGGAGCTGCCGGTCGGTCTCGTCCAGGTCCGCCCCGATCACCTCGTGCGCTCGGCTGCTGGTCATCGGTGCGGGGCTCCACGGGTCGTGCGGTGGGGGCGGGGGGAGCGTCCCGGGCGGCGGGCGGTGCGGTCGCACCCGCCGGCGCCACTGCCGAAACGGTTCGCCACCCATTCTGGCGGATGACCTGAACGAGTTCATCGCGCGCGGATGACCGGGAGAAGGCCATCGGTCCACCCGGCGGGCGTCGATCGCCGTGCCCGCCGTCGACCGGAGGCCCTTCATCGCGGGCCGCCCCCGGGACGTCTTCGTGTTCATGGCCCAGCCGTGCCCGGGGCTTCGAAATATCGATTCGGCCACGGCAGGAAGCATCCGATCCGGCGAGCGGTTCTCGTCACATCGACAGGATGGCCATCGTCACTCTGACGCTAACCGGTTAGAATAGATAGTGTCAGATAGACGAAAAGGCCCCACCGCTCGTTCGGCCGCACAGAAGGGCACCCGCCCGTGACCACCACCATCACCGAGACCCACGGCGTCGACCCCACTCCGACGCCGCTCGCTCTGCTGCTGCTCGGCCGAGAGGCCGACCCGAACAGCGAGCGCGGCGTCGAGTGCCCCGGCGACCTCCCGCCGGCCTCGGACCCGAACCTCGTCGAGCGCGCCCGGGCGGCCAAGGCCGCACTGGGAGACCGCGTCTTCATCCTCGGCCACCACTACCAGCGCGACGAGGTGATCGAGTTCGCCGACGTCACCGGCGACTCCTTCAAGCTCGCCCGCGACGCCGCGGCCCGCCCGGAGGCCGAGTACATCGTCTTCTGCGGCGTGCACTTCATGGCCGAGTCCGCCGACATCCTCACCGGCGACCGCCAGCAGGTCGTGCTGCCGGACCTCGCGGCCGGCTGCTCGATGGCCGACATGGCCACCGCCGAGCAGGTCGCCGAGTGCTGGGACGTCCTGACCGACGCCGGCATAGCCGACGTGACCGTCCCGGTCTCGTACATGAACTCCTCCGCCGACATCAAGGCCTTCACCGGCAAGCACGGCGGCACCATCTGCACCTCCTCCAACGCCCAGCGGGCGCTGGAGTGGGCCTTCGAACAGGGCCAGAAGGTGCTCTTCCTGCCCGACCAGCACCTCGGCCGCAACACCGCGGTGCGGGACCTGGGCATGTCGCTGGACGACTGCGTCCTGTACAACCCGCACAAGCCCAACGGCGGCCTGACCACCGAGCAGCTGCGCAACGCCAAGATGATCCTCTGGCGCGGCCACTGCTCGGTGCACGGCCGGTTCAGCCTGGACTCGGTGAACGACGTCCGCGAGCGGATCCCCGGCGTGACCGTCCTGGTGCACCCCGAGTGCAAGCACGAGGTGGTCGACGCCGCCGACATGGTGGGCTCGACCGAGTACATCATCAAGGCCCTGGACGCGGCCGAGCCCGGCTCCAAGTGGGCCATCGGCACCGAGCTGAACCTGGTCCGCCGCCTGGCCAAGGCGCACCCGGACAAGGAGGTCGTCTTCCTGGACCGCGCGGTCTGCTTCTGCTCGACCATGAACCGGATCGACCTGCCGCACCTGGTCTGGGCGCTGGAGTCGCTGGTCGAGGGCCGGGTGCCGAACGTGATCACGGTGGACCCGGAGACCGAGAAGTACGCCAAGGCCGCACTGGACCGGATGCTGGCCCTGCCGTAGCGGCGGGCGAGCACCCGCCCCGAGCCGAAGGGGCGCGCCGGTGTCGAAAGGGAGGAGCGAGGAGGCCCCGAGGAACGAGGGGCATCGGAGCGACGACCGTCGGCACCGGATCCGAGCGCCCCGGAGGCGAGCGGGCGAGTAGCTGCAGCGAAAGGGCGGGGGGGCCCCCCCCGCCACGGAGCACCCCCGCTCCCGCGACCG
>NZ_JBHYGR010000011.1:15761-23714 GCF_042738155.1 Kitasatospora sp. NPDC059088
GGTGTGCGTTTTTTTTCTTATCCCCCCCCCCCGGGGGGGGGGGGGGGGTTTGCGGCCCCGCCCGGGGGGGCCCCCCCCCCCGGGGGGGGCCCCCCCCCCTTTCGTCTGGCAGCGGCCGCGCGGCTACTCGTACTCGGGGAAGCCCGGGATGACGCCCTCGCCCTCGGAGAGCAGGAGGGACCGGACCTCGTCGAGGGTCGCCTCGGCACTCGGCAGGATCAGCTCGGACGGCTCCAGCGAGTCGTCCGGAAGCCGGGTGCCGTACTGCTTCACGGCGTCCAGCAGCTTGCCGTAGGCCTGGCGAAAGGTGTCCTCGTCGCCGGACTCCACCGCGGTGAGCAGCTCGTCGTCGAGCTGGTTGAGCAGGTTCAGGTGGTCCTCGCCCACCTCGAACTGCCCCTCACCCATGACCCTCATGATCATGCTGCGCTTCTCCTGGTTCGTGGGTGGTTCCAGCTCACTTGTTGTAGTTGATCCGCGGGGTGTCCTGCGGGTGCGCGTCCTGCGGCTGCGGCTGCTGGGCCGGCTTGCCCTGCTCGATCGCGGCCGGACCGGCGGCGGGGCCGCCGGACAGCTCGGCCTTCATCCGGGCGAGCTCCAGCTCGACGTCGGAACCGCCGGCCACCCGCTCCAGCTCGGCCTCGATGTCGTCCTTGCGGCCGAGACCGCTGGCGTCGTCGAGCGCGCCGGAGGCCAGCAGCTCGTCGATCGCACCGGCCCGGGCCTGCATCTGCGCCGTCTTGTCCTCGGCACGCTGGATGGCCAGGCCGACGTCGCCCATCTCCTCCGAGATCCCGGAGAAGGACTCGGCGATGCGGGTCTGCGCCTGCGCCGCGGTGTAGGTGGCCTTGATGGTCTCCTTCTTGGTGCGGAAGGCGTCCACCTTGGCCTGGAGCCGCTGGGAGGCGAGCGTGAGCTTCTCCTCCTCGGCCTGCAGGGCCTGGTACTGCGTCTCCAGATCGGTGATCTGGGACTGCATGTTGGCCTTGCGGGTCAGCGCCTCGCGAGCGAGGTCCTCGCGGCCGAGGGAGAGCGCCTTGCGGCCCTGGTCCTCGTACTTCGCCGACTGCTGCTGGAGCTGGGTCAGCTGGAGTTCCAGGCGCTTGCGCGAGGTCGCGACGTCCGCGACGCCACGCCGTACCTTCTGCAGCAGTTCGAGCTGCTTCTGGTAGGAGTAGTCGAGCGTCTCACGGGGATCCTCCGCCCGGTCCAAGGCTTTGTTCGCCTTGGAGCGGAAGATCAGCCCCATACGCTTCATGATTCCGTCGCTCATGGGCCTCGGGTGCCCCCTTCTCCGGCCTGCGGTCTTAAATCTCGTTACCAGACACGACGAGTGTATGTGCAGCGAGCCCTTCGCCGCAGTGCACCTGCCTGCAACAAGACTGCTACAGCGACCAGGGGCAGATCCTCATCCCCCGGGTGGATCCGCCCCTCATCCTCCCCATGCTCCATCCGATTGATCCCCTACGGGAAGAGCGGGGGAGACCCCGGTCCGAACGCGGCCGAACGGATCGATACGCGTTTGGGTCCGAGGGGACCCGTGGTCGCGGCGCCGCACCCCGTACGCTGGGGGTGTGTTCCGACGCCGTTCAGATGATGCCGCCGCCTCCGCCACCGTGCTGGAGGACGAGACGCCCCAGGCCCGCCACCCGCAGGCCAAGAAGGGCCGCCCCACCCCCAAGCGCAGCGAGGCCGAGGCCAACCGGCGCACCCGGGTCGTGGTGCCCAAGGACCGCAAGGAGGCCTCCCGCCAGGCGCGCGAGCGGATGCGCAGCGAGCGCGAGAAGCAGCGCCAGGCGCTGATCGACGGCGACGAGCGCCACCTGCCGGCCCGCGACAAGGGGCCGGTGCGCAAGTTCGCCCGCGACTACGTGGACTCCCGCTGGTCGCTCGCCGAGTTCTTCCTGCCGGCCGCCGTGGTCATCCTGGTGCTGAGCATCGTCAAGGTGCCCGCGCTGCAGCTGCTGTCCACGCTGCTGTTCCTGCTGTTCTTCGTCCTGGTGATCCTGGACTTCGTCCGCCTGGGCCTCGGCCTGCGCAAGCAGCTGGGCGAGCGCTTCGCCGGGCAGAACACCCGCGGCGTGGTCGCCTACGGCATCATGCGCACCCTGCAGATGCGCCGGCTGCGCCTGCCCAAGCCGCAGGTGCGGCGCGGAGAGAAGCCCTGACCGCCGAACCGGTGGACTCCGGCTGGGCCCCGCCTTCCTGGGAGGGGCCCGGCCTCTACGCACTGCCCGGACAGGGGGACGGCGGCCACGACCGGCTCGGTCAGGAGCGTCGGCTGCCCTCCCGCAGCGGCTCCTTCGCCGGCGGCACCGCCGCCTGGCTGGACCGGCTCGGCGGACTGCGCAACTTCGTCCGGCAGGAGCTCGTCTCCCGGCAGCTCGCCGAGCAGCTCACCGGCCGCACCGCCCAGCGGGTCCTGGACATCGGCTGCGGACAGGGCACCCAGGCGCTGCGACTGGCCCGGGCCGGCCACTACGTCACCGGGATCGACTCCGACCCGGTCGCGCTCGGCGTCGCCCAGGGGGCGCTCGCCGAGGAACCGCCCGAGGTGCGCGGCCGGCTGCAGCTGCTCAGCGGCGACGGCCACCAGTGCGGGCGCTGGTTCGGCCCGCGCAGCTTCGACGTGGTGCTCTGCCACGGCGTCCTGATGTACCTGCCGGACCCGGACCCGATGATCGCCTCGTTGGCCCGGCTGCTGGCGCCGGGCGGGCTGCTCTCGCTGCTGGTGCGCAACGGCGACGCGCTCGCGCTGCGGCCCGCCGCCGCCGGGGACTGGCGGGCCGCCCTGCACGCCTTCGAGAGCGACCGGTACTACAACCGGCTCGGACTGGCCGCCCGGGCCGACCGGCTCGCCGACCTGACCGTCACCCTCTCCGAGGTCTCGGTGCCGGTCCGGCACTGGTACGGCGTCCGGGTCTTCACCGACAACGCGCCCGACGACGCCGCCCCGCCGGTGGACGGGCGGCAGCTGGCCCAGCTGCTGGAGGCCGAGGACCGGGCCGGCCGCACCGACCCGTACCGGCAGGTCGCGGCGCTGCTGCACGTGATCGGCGCGAAGTGAGCCCCCGGGCTCAGCCCTCGTGCAGGCTCATCGAGTAGATCACCCGGTCGTCGTCCAGCAGGACGGCGTTGTCCACGCCCTCCTCGGCGAGCTGCTTCCAGCTCTCCCCGATCCAGGTCTCGGCGTCGCCCTGGCCGGCGAACTCCTCCTGCCCGAGGGTCGACGCCACCGCGCTGCCGTCCGCCTTCTCGTACCGCCACGTCCAGACCATGCCCGGCTCCTCCCACTGACGCTGCCTTGTGTGCTGCGCAGGTTAGCCTGCCCGGCCCGATCTTCCGTATGCCTGTCGGGCAGGATGGGCGGCATGGCGACCCACCCCCCGCTCCCCCGCACGCTGCTGCTCGGCGGCGCGCGCTCCGGCAAGTCCACCCGCGCCGAGCAGCTGCTCGCCGAGCACCCGGACGTCCTGTACGTGGCCACCGGCGGCACCCGGGACGGCGACGCCGAGTGGGCCCAGCGGGTCGCCCTGCACCGGGACCGCCGGCCGGCGAGCTGGCGCACCGCCGAGACCTGCGACCTGGAGGCCGTGCTCGCCGACGCCGACGACCCGGCGCCGGTGCTGGTCGACTGCCTGGCGCTGTGGCTGACCGCCGTGATGGACGCGTGCGACGCCTGGGACGACGACGCCTGGGCGGCCGGCGGCGAGGCCGCGGTGCAGCGCCGCTGCGAGGCACTGGCCGCGGCCTGGGCCGGAACCCGGCGGACGGCCGTCGCGGTGAGCAACGAGGTCGGCATGGGCGTCGTCCCGGCGACCGCCGCCGGCCGCCGGTTCCGGGACACTCTCGGACGGCTCAACATGGCCGTGGCGGACGCCTCCGAGCGGGTCCTGCTGGTGGTCGCGGGACAGGTTCTGACGGTCAAGCCGAGCCCGCACACCTCCGCCGTGTAGCCTTCCGACCGATGGACACGACCGTGGATCTCGATACGTTCTCCTCGCTCGTCGAGCGCCCCGACGACAGCGCCCGACGGGCCGCCGAGGAACGCTGGCAGGAAGCCGGCCGACCGCGCGGCGGCCTGGGCAAGTTGGAGGAGCTGGGCAGCTGGCTGTCGTCCGTACAGGGGCGCTCCCCGGTGCGGCCGGTCTCGGCGCCCAAGGTGCTGCTGTTCGCCGCCGACCACGGCGTGGCCGCGCTCGGCGTCTCCCGGCTGCCCGCCGACGGCGGCACCGCCGCCCGGGTACGGGCGGTGCTCGACGGCAGCGCCCCGGTGGCCCGGCTGGCCGCGCGCTACGGCGCCGACGTGCGGGTCGTCGACGTCGCGGTGGACACCGACCCGGCGGACTTCCCGGACGAGGTGGTCGCCCACCGGATCCGGCGCGGCTCCGGCCGGATCGACGTCGAGGACGCGCTCACCCCGGAGGAGACCGTCCGGGCCTTCCGGGCCGGCATGGCCGTGGCCGACGAGGAGGCCGACACCGGCACCGACCTGGTGCTGCTCGGCGACCTCGGGGTCGGCTCCACCACGGTGGCCGCCGTCCTGGTCGGCGCGCTGTGCGGGACGGACGCGGCCGCGGTGTGCGGACGCGGCTCGGGCATCGACGACCGGGTATGGATGGTCAAGTGCGCCACCGTCCGGGACGCGCTGCGACGGGCCCGCCCGGTGCTCGGCGACCAGCTGGCGCTGCTCGGCGCCACCGGCGGGGCGGACTTCGCCGCGATCACCGGCTTCCTGCTCCAGGCCGCCGTCCGCCGGCTGCCGGTGGTGCTGGACGGCGTGGTCTCCTCGGCCTGCGCGCTGGTCGCGCAGCGGATCGCCTTCCGGTCGCCGGAGTGGTGGCGGGCCGGGCAGTCCAGCGGCGAGCCCGCCCAGGCGAAGGCGTACGACCGGCTCACCCTGACGCCGTTGCAGGACCAGGGGATCACCCTGGGCGAGGGCGTCGGCGCGGTGCTCGCGCTGCCGCTGCTCCAGGCCGCGGGCGACGCGCTCGCGGAGGAGGCGCCCCGACCGTTCGTCCCCTCGGCGCCGAAGGAGCAGCCGAAGCTGCCGTCGGCCGCCGACCTGCTCAGGAGGCTGTAGCGGCTGTCACGGCGGCGGGCGTCGTCGGAGACCGGCTCCCGCCCCCTGGCCCCCCGCTTCGCGCGGCTCCCCGCGTCCCTTCCTCGGGGCGCGGGGATTCTGCTGTGTCGGCGGCGGGGCCCGGACGCGGGTCCGATTCGGGTCCGGTTCGAGTGCGGTTCCGGTGCGGTTCCGGTCCGGTGGAGGAGTGGGTGGGAGCGATGGCCGACGGCGGCGAGCGGGCGACGTGGGGCGAAGGGCTGCGGTTCGCGTTCGGGACGCTGTCGGTGCTGCGGGTGCGGGTCGAGCGGTGGGACCGGGCCGCGGCGGCCCGGGCGATGACGGCGGCTCCGGTGGTCGGCCTGGTCCTGGGCGCGATCGCGGCCGGGGCCGGCGCCCTGGTGGCCTGGCGGGCGGGCGGACTGCTCGCCGCGGTGACGGCGGTGGGGGTGCTCGCCGCGCTGACCAGGGGGCTGCACCTGGACGGCCTGGCGGACGTCGCCGACGGCCTGGGCAGCGGCAAGCCGGCCGAGGACGCGCTGCGGATCATGAAGCAGTCCGACATCGGCCCGTTCGGCGTGCTGACCCTGCTGCTGGTGCTGCTCGCCCAGGTCGCCGCCCTGGCCGGGCAGTTCGGGCAGTCGACGCCGCGCGGCGCCCTCGCGGTGCTCGCCTCGGCGGTGGCCGCCCGCTGCGCACTGGCCTGGGGCTGCCTGCGGTCGGTGCCGGCCGCGCGCCCGGGCGGGCTGGGGGCGATGGTGGCGAGCACGGTAACGCCTGCGGCGGCCGCCACCGGGACGCTGGCCGCCGCGCTCCTCGTGGCCGCGCCCGGACTGTTCGACGGATGGTCAGCCCTGCGCCTCCCGCTGGCGGTTGTGCTCGGCGTCGGCTGCGCCCGGCCGCTGCTCACGCGGTGCGTGCGCCGGTTCGGCGGGATCACCGGGGACGTGCTCGGCGCGACGGCCGAGACCGCCGCCACCGGGACGCTGTTCGCCCTGGCGTTGCTCGGCTGACACCGGGCGGCGCGTGATCCCACCATGCGGACTACCATGCGTGGAGCACCGCAGCCCTGCACCGTGGCAGGTCCTGCCCGCCCGGCGCGCACCGAGGAGCCGGGGCCTCTGGTGTGCGCGGCCGCTCCGGCGGGCGCGCGCGCCAGGGGGCCCGGACCCGCAGGGCCCGCCGGCGGACGGCCTGCGACGGCGGGCTGCGCCGGTGCGGCAGTCACGCCGCGACCGGCCGTGGACCGCGAAAGAACAGGACGCATTACGTGACTGCATTGTCTGTGAGCACCTCCTCCGCCGCCTCGCTGCGCGCGGACGCCCTGGTGGTCGGTGTCGCGAAGGGCCCCAAGGGGATCGTGCTGGCCCCCGGTGCCGAGGCCGTGAACGAGGCGTTCGAGGGCAAGCTGGCCGAGATCCTCGGCACCCTGGGCGCGACCGGTGCCGAGGGCGAGACCGTCAAGGTCGCCTCCCCCGCCGGTCTCAAGGCCGCGCTCGTGCTCGCGGTCGGCCTCGGCGAGGCGGCCGAGGACGGCTACGGCCTGGAGGCGCTGCGCCGCGCCGCCGGTGTCGCCGCCCGCGCCCTGGCCGGCGTCAAGAAGGCCGCGCTGGCCCTGCCGGCCGAGTCCGCGGAGGAGGTCGAGGCGGTCGCGCTCGGCAGCCTGCTCGGCTCGTACGCCTTCGGCACCTACAAGGGCAACGGCAACGGCAAGGAGCCGGTCGGCGAGCTGGTCCTGCTGACCGTCCGCAAGGGCAGCAAGGACGCCAAGGCCGCCGTGGAGCGGGCCACCGCGATCGGCGAGGAGATGAACCGCGCCCGCGACCTGGTCAACACCGCGCCGAACGACCTGAACCCGAAGAGCTTCGCCGCGATCGCCCAGGCGGCCGGCAAGGAGCACGGCCTCAAGGTCGAGGTCCTGGACGAGAAGGCGCTGACCAAGGGCGGCTTCGGCGGCCTGCTGGGCGTCGGCAACGGCTCGACCAACCCGCCGCGGCTGGTGAAGGTGGCCTACACCCACCCGAAGGCCAAGGCGACCCTGGCCTTCATCGGCAAGGGCATCACCTACGACTCGGGCGGCATCTCGCTCAAGCCGGCCGGCCACAACGAGACCATGAAGTGCGACATGGCCGGCGCCGCCGCCGTGTTCGCCGCCGTGGTGGCCGCCAAGCGCCTGGGCCTGACCGTCAACGTCACCGCCTGGCTCGCGCTGGCCGAGAACATGCCGTCCGGCTCCGCCACCCGCCCGGGTGACGTGCTGCGCATGTACGGCGGCAAGACCGTCGAGGTGCTGAACACGGACGCCGAGGGCCGCCTGGTGCTGGCCGACGCGATCGTCAAGGCCGGCGAGGAGAACCCGGACGTCATCGTCGACGTGGCGACCCTGACCGGCGCCATGGTGCTGGCCCTGGGCACCCGCACCTTCGGTGTGATGGCCAACAACGACGAGCTGCGCGACAACCTGCACACCCTCGCGGGCGAGGTGGGCGAGCAGTCCTGGCCGATGCCGCTGCCGGCCGAGCTCAAGAAGGGCATGACCGACTCGACCATCGCCGACCTGGCCAACATGGGCGAGCGGATGGGCGGCGGCCTGGTGGCCGGCCTGTTCCTCCAGGAGTTCGTGGCCGAGGGCATCGACTGGGCGCACCTGGACATCGCCGGCCCGGCGTTCCACGAGAGCGCCCCGTTCGGCTACACCCCGAAGGGCGGCACCGCGAGCGCGGTGCGCACCCTGGTCCGGTTCGCGGAGCAGACCGCGGCCAACGGCAAGGCCTGATCCGAGCGGATCCCCACCCCGACGGGGGGCCCGGCGCGCGGGGCCGGGCCCCCCCCGGCGGGCGCCCGCCGCGTATCCGGCCGTATGGGCCGAGACCCCCCCCCCCCACGGGTGG
>NZ_JBHYGR010000011.1:23724-43804 GCF_042738155.1 Kitasatospora sp. NPDC059088
GTTTGGTTTTTGTTTTGTTTTCTGTCGCGGTGTGAGACGCGCTCCGCCACCCGGGGGGGGGGGGGGGGCGGGGGGCGGGCGGCCCCCCCCCCCGGCCCGCGTTCCCGCACGGGTTACCTGCGAGTAGGACCGGACACCCCACCGCACCTCTGTTCGCCACGGGCGAAACTTTGTTCCGCACTGCGGAAGAGGTGGCGCCGAAGCGGGCGGAAGACGCCCGTCCGGCGGCTGTCAACAAGGCCTTGAGCTGCGATGATGCCCTTCCGTCGGGGGTGTTCCCGCCCCGGTGACCACTCCGTGGGACACCCCTGGGGTGGACCCGGACATCAGCCACCGCGAACAAGTGCGAAGATGTATTTCCGGCACGACTGGGCGCCTCACAAAGGCTTCCGACCCACCGGACCGCGACCGGCCCGGCGACCCACCCCATTGCATGGAGGACGTGACGTGGCGAACGACGCCAGCACCGTTTTCGACGTAGTCATTCTCGGAGGCGGAAGCGGCGGTTACGCCGCGGCGCTCCGCGCCGCTCAGCTGGGTCTGAGCGTCGCCCTGGTCGAGAAGGGCGAGCTGGGCGGCACCTGCCTGCACCGCGGCTGCATCCCGACCAAGGCCCTGCTGCACGCGGCCGAGATCGCGGACGAGACGAAGGAGGCCGCCGAGTTCGGCGTGCTGGCCACCTTCCAGGGCATCGACATCAACGGCGTCCACAAGTACAAGGACGACGTCATCGCCGGCCTGTACAAGGGCCTCCAGGGCCTGGTGGCCTCGCGCAAGGTCACCTTCATCCAGGGCGCGGGCAAGCTCTCCTCGCAGACCTCGGTCGACGTGAACGGCCAGCGCATCGAGGGCCGCCACATCGTCCTCGCCACCGGTTCGGTGCCGCGCTCGATCCCGGGCCTGGAGATCGACGGCAACCGCGTGATCTCCTCGGACCACGCCCTCAAGCTCGACCGGATCCCGAAGTCCGTCGTCATCCTCGGCGGCGGCGTCATCGGCGTCGAGTTCGCCTCGGTCTGGAAGTCCTTCGGCGTCGAGGTCACCATCGTCGAGGCGCTGCCGCACCTCGTCCCGCTGGAGGACGAGAACTCCTCCAAGCTGCTGGAGCGCGCCTTCCGCAAGCGCGGCATCAAGTTCGAGCTCAAGGCCCGCTTCTCGGGCGTCGAGTACACCGAGTCCGGTGTCCGCGTCTCCACCGAGAACGGCAAGCAGATCGACGCCGACCTGCTGCTCGTCGCCATCGGCCGCGGCCCGGTCTCGGCCGGCCTCGGCTACGAGGAGAACGGCGTCGCGATGGACCGCGGCTACGTCCTGGTCGACGAGTACATGCGCACCAACGTGCCCACCATCTCCGCCGTCGGCGACCTCGCCCCGACCCTGCAGCTGGCCCACGTCGGCTTCGCCGAGGGCATCCTGGTCGCCGAGCGCCTGGCCGGCCTCAAGCCGGTGCCGATCGACTACGACGGCGTCCCGCGCGTGACCTACTCCAACCCGGAGGTCGCCTCCGTCGGCATCTCCGAGGCCAAGGCCGTCGAGATGTACGGCAAGGAGAAGGTCGTCACCCTCAAGTACAACCTGGCCGGCAACGGCAAGAGCAAGATCCTGAAGACCGCCGGCGAGATCAAGCTCGTCCAGGTCAAGGACGGCGCCGTGGTCGGCGTCCACATGGTCGGCGCCCGCATGGGCGAGCAGGTCGGCGAAGCCCAGCTCATCTACAACTGGGAGGCCCTGCCGGCCGAGGTCGCGCAGCTGATCCACGCGCACCCGACCCAGTCCGAGGCCCTGGGCGAGGCGCACCTGGCGCTGGCCGGCAAGCCGCTGCACGCGCACGACTGATCGCGCCCACCACCCCCCGTTTCCGGTACTTCCCGTACTTCCCGTACGCAAGACTTGATAGGAGTCGCTGAAACCATGGCGGTCTCAGTAACACTGCCCGCGCTGGGCGAGAGCGTTTCCGAGGGCACTGTCACCCGCTGGCTCAAGGCCGAGGGTGAGCGTGTCGAGGTCGACGAGCCGCTGCTCGAGGTCTCCACCGACAAGGTCGACACCGAGATCCCGGCCCCGGCTTCCGGCATCCTCTCCTCGATCAAGGTCGGCGAGGACGAGACCGTCGAGGTCGGCGCCGAGCTGGCGATCATCGACGACGGCACCGGTGCCCCGGCCGCCGCCCCGGCCCCCGTGGTCGAGGCCGCGCCGGTCGCCGCGCCGGCTCCCGTGGCCGCTCCGGCCCCGGTCGCCGAGGCCCCGGCTGCTCCGGCTGCCGCTCCGGCTGCTCCGGCTGCTCCGGCCGGCGACGCCACCCCGGTGCTGCTGCCCGCGCTGGGCGAGTCGGTCACCGAGGGCACCGTCACCCGTTGGCTCAAGGCCGAGGGTGAGACGGTCGAGGTCGACGAGCCGCTGCTCGAGGTCTCCACCGACAAGGTCGACACCGAGATCCCGTCGCCGGTCGCCGGCGTCGTCGTCAAGATCCTGGTCGCCGAGGACGAGACCGCCGAGGTCGGCGCCCAGCTCGCGCTGATCGGTGCCCCGGGTGCCGCCGCTGCCGCTCCGGCCCCGGTTGCCGCCCCGGCTCCGGCTCCCGTTGCCGCTCCGGCTCCGGTTGCCGCCCCGGCCCCGGTTGCCCCGGCCGCCCCGGTCGCCGCTCCGGCCCCGGTTGCCCCGGCCGCCCCGGTCGCCGCTCCGGCTCCCGTCGCCGCCCCGGCTCCGGTCGCCGCCCCGGCCCCCGTCGCCGCTCCGGCCGCCCCGGTGGCCGACGCCGGTGACGCCTACGTCACCCCGCTGGTGCGCAAGCTCGCCGCCGAGCACGGCGTCGCGCTGTCCTCCGTCGCCGGCACCGGCGTCGGCGGCCGCATCCGCAAGCAGGACGTCATCGCCGCCGCGGAGGCCGCCAAGGCCGCCCCGGCCCCGGTCGCCGCCGCCGCTCCGGCCGCCGCTGCGCCGAAGGCCGTCTCCGCTCCGTCCGCCCTGCGCGGCCAGACGGTCAAGATGACCCGCATGCGCAAGGTCATCGGCGACAACATGATGAAGGCCCTGCACGAGCAGGCCCAGCTGACCAGCGTGGTCGAGGTGGACGTCACCAAGATCATGTCGCTGCGCGCCAAGGCCAAGGAGGGCTTCCTGGCCCGCGAGGGCGTCAAGCTCTCCCCGATGCCGTTCTTCGTGAAGGCCGCCGCCCAGGCGCTCAAGGTCCACGCGGTCGTCAACGCGCGGATCAACGACGCCGAGGGCACCATCACCTACTTCGACACCGAGAACATCGGCATCGCGGTGGACTCCGAGAAGGGTCTGATGACCCCGGTCATCAAGGGTGCGGGCGACCTCAACATCGCCGGCATCTCGAAGAAGACCGCCGAGCTGGCCACCAAGGTCCGCGACAGCAAGATCACCCCGGACGAGCTGTCCGGCGCCACTTTCACGATCAGCAACACCGGTTCGCGCGGTGCCCTGTTCGACACCGTGATCGTGCCGCCGAACCAGGCCGCCATCCTGGGCATCGGTGCCACCGTCAAGCGCCCGGTGGTCATCGAGGCCGACGGCGGCACCGCCATCGGCATCCGTGACATGACCTACCTGTCGCTCTCCTACGACCACCGCCTGGTGGACGGCGCCGACGCCGCCCGCTACCTGGTCGCGGTCAAGGAGATCCTGGAGGCCGGCGAGTTCGAGGTCGAGCTCGGCCTGTAAGGCAGCGCGACCGCAGCACGGTCGTACGGAGCCCCGTGTCGTCCCCGGACGGCGCGGGGCTCCGCCGCTTCCCGGGATGCGGTTCCCGCCGGGTCATGGCATGCGTGGAGACGACGGAAAAGGGATGCTTGAGCGGTGATGGACGAGACGGACTTCTGGCAGATCATCGACGACACCTGGGAGGCCGCCGACGGCGATCCCGACGAACAGGCCGAGCGGCTGGTGGAGCGCCTCGTCCAGCTGACCCCCGACGACGTGATCGACTTCGGTCGGCTGTTCGAGGCCCGGTTCCAGCGCGCCTACCGCTACGACCTGTGGGGGGCGGCCCACCTGCTGCTGGACGGCGCCTCGGAGGACACCTTCGACTACTTCCGCTGCTGGCTGATCGGCCAGGGCCGGGAGGTCTTCGAGGGCGGGCTGGTCGAACCGGACGACCTGGCGGACCTGCTGCCCGAGTTCGACGAGGAGGAGGACGGCGAGGCCGAGGACCTCGGCTTCGCCGCCGACGAGGCGTACGAGCAGCTGACCGGCCTGCCGCTGCCCGAGGTGGGCGGGCGGCAGGCGGGACGGCCGACCGGGGCGTTCCTGGACTTCGACGACCCGGACGTGATGGCGAAGCGCTTCCCCAAGCTCTGGGAGCGGTACGGGGATTAGGGCGTGTCCGACACCCCCTGCGGGGTGTCGCGTCGGATCAGGTGCTGCTGCCGGCGGAGCCGTCCTGCTTGATGCCCTTGAGGATCTGGTCCAGCACCGCGGGGTCCGGCGCGGCCGGGTCGTCGTCCACGCCGCCCTCGAAGATCACGTAGCCGCCGCCCTTGGCCGGGACGGCGGCCAGCAGGACGTAGCCCTGGGTGCCGTCCGAGGTGCCGACGTGCCAGCGGGTGGCGTAGCCGAGCACACCGGCGACGGAGACGTAGCCGGAACCGGAGTCGGTGTGCGAGGTGATCCCGGAGAAGATCGTCCCGGCGTAGGTCGGCATCGCCGCGTCGGCGGCCCCCTTGGGGGTGTCGCCCTGGACGGTGTCCTTCTCGATCGAGAACTGGCCGCGGATGCAGGAGTTGCCGTCGGCGCAGGAGTAGCGGCCACTGCCGAGGTAGACGGTGGAGTGCGCGGAGTTGGTCGCCGCGTCCCAGCCGTCGAGGACCGGGACGGTGATCGCGTGCTGCGGGTCCGGGACGGTGCTCTTGACCGACGGGACGGGCTTGGGGGCGGGCGCGCTCCGGGTCGGGGTGGGGCTCGGCGTGGGGCCGTCGCTCTGGGTGACGGTGACCGTGGGGTTGGGGGTCGGGTCGGCCTTGGTGTTCCCGCCGCCGCTGAGCGTGAGCCCGGCGATGATCCCGCCGACGACCAGCACCGCGACCGAGATGCCGACGATCACGCCGGTGCGGTTCTTCGCGGGGGCGGGCGGCGGGTAGCCGTAGCCGGCGCCCGGGTAGGCCTCCTGGCCGGGGTGGGCCGGCTGGCCCGGGTACTGCTGCGGGCCGCCGTACGGGCCCTGGCCGGGGTAGCCGTAGCCGGGCGACTGGACCGCGTCCTGCGCCGGGTAGCCGTAGCCGGGGGCGGGTGAGCCGCTCTGCGCGGGGTAGCCGTAGCCGGCCTGCGGCGGCTGCGCGGCGGGGGGCTGCCAGCCCTGGGTCGGGGCGTCGGCGAGCTGGCCGCCGGGGGCCTGGAGCGGCCGGACCTCGGCGGTCCAGGCGTTGCCGTCCCACCAGCGCTCGTGACCGGGGGTGCCGTCCGCACCCGGGACCGGGTACCACCCGGGAGGCGTCGAGTTGCTCACGGGCGTACGGTACCCGGCGCCGCGCCGCTCCAGACAGGCAGGTACGTCACGACTGCGCGGCAACTGTTCTGACGGATCGTCAGGCGGCAGGGGTGACGGTACGGGCGGCTCAGCCGGTCAGTCGGCGGGCCATCCACACGTCGTCCACGTACTGCCCGTCGATCAGGAACTCCTCGGCCAGCGTGCCCTCGACCGTGAAGCCGCAGCTCTCGTACAGCCGGCGGGCCGGGGCGTTCCAGCCGAGCACCCGGAGGGTCAGCTTGCGGGCGCCGAGGGCCCGGGCGTGCTCGCAGGCCGCCTCGACCAGCCGTCGGCCGATGCCCCGGCCGCGCACCGTGCCGTCGACGGCCAGGCCCTGGATCTGCCGGACGTGCCGGTTGACGGCCAGCGGGGTCGCCTGGACCTGGCGGACGTAGCCGACGATCCGGCCGTCCAGGACGGCGAGCAGGAACTGGTCGGGGGTGTGGCCCTCGTCGAAGACCCGCTTCCCGACGGGCGGCTCGGGGGCGACGTCGGAGAGGGTGGACCAGGCGGCTCGGTCGAGCTCGGCGAGCCCGCGCTCGTCCTCGGGGCGGGCCGGGCGGATGATCAGATCGTCTTCGCGGGTCATGCCGCGTGATGCTACTGGGGCGCGTGCGAAGGGTGACAGGCGATAAGTCCTGCGAGGATGGGTCCATGCGCATCGCTGTCACGGGCTCCACGGGATTGATCGGCTCGGCCCTCGTCCGCTCCCTGCTGGCGGACGGCCACGAGGTGGTCCGGCTGGTCCGGCACCGCTCCAGGACGGGGCCGCAGCCCGACGGGAGCACCGCGATCGGCTGGAACCCACTGCTCGGCGAGGTCGACCGGGACGGGCTCGCCGGGGTCGACGCCGCGGTGCACCTGGCCGGCGCCGGGGTCGGCGACCGCCGCTGGACGGACTCCTACAAGCGGGAGATCCGGGAGAGCCGGGTGTACGGCACCGAGACGCTGGCGGTGGCGCTCGCGGAGCTGGCGCAGCCGCCGCGGGTGCTGGTCAGCGCCTCCGCGGTCGGCTGGTACGGGCAGACCGGCGACCGGGTGATCGACGAGGACTTCCCCGCCGGGGACGACTTCCTGGCCGAGGTGTGCGTGGCGTGGGAGGCGGCCGCCCGGCCCGCCGAGCGGGCCGGGATCCGGGTCGTCCACCCGCGCACCGGCATGGTGCTGTCCGCCGCGGGCGGCGCGGGCGGGCGGCTGTTCCCCCTGTTCAAGCTGGGCCTGGGCGGGCGGCTCGGCAGCGGCGGGCAGTACTGGAGCTACGTCTCGCTGGCCGACGAGGTGGCCGCGCTGCGGTTCCTGATCGACCGGGAGGACCTCTCCGGCGCCTTCAACCTCACCGCGCCGGAGCCGGCCACCAACGCCGAGCTGACCGCGGCGCTCGGGCGGGCGCTCGGGCGGCCGACGCCGTTCCCGGTGCCGGAGGCGGTGTTGAAGGCCGTGCTCGGGGAGCTGGCGGTCGAGGTGGTCGGGAGCCACCGGGTGGTGCCGCGGCGGCTCTTGGACGCGGGCTTCCGGTTCGCGCACCCGGATCCGGACTCGGCGGTGCGGGCGGCGCTGTGACCCCTCGTTCTGCGTAGGCCCGCTACGGCATTCGCCCTGGCCAGGGGCATATGCCGGGCGGGGTCGGACGGGGCTCCGGGAGGGGGCGCACGGGAGCACACGACGGGCGCGTTGCACGCCCCCGGTGACCGTGCGCGCCCGCCGACCCGGTAACCCGGCCGCCACGGCGCACTGTCCGTGACCGCGCCCCCGCCCGGCGCCGCACGACCCCTCCCGACCCCCGCATCCGGTCCACCGCACCGGTCTGATGCTCACACTGACTGGGCATCACCTTCCACGGACCGTGTCCCGGCACCCCGCTGCCTGCGTCGGCCGGAGCCCCGGGACCAGGGAGGGAGCACTCCAGTGCCCACGTACGACTTCACCCGCCGCGCCCGCCGCCCGTCCGACCCGGACGTCGTCGTGGTCGGCGCCGGACTCGCGGGCCTGGCCGCCGCCCGCGCGCTCACCGGCCAAGGCCTCACCGTCCAGGTCCTGGAGACCACCGACCGGATCGGCGGCCGGATGGCCACCCGCGAGCTCGACGGCTTCCGCCTCGACGACGGCAGCCACCTGCTCAACACCGCCTACCCGGAGCTGCGCCGGGCGCTCGACCTCGACCGCCTGGACCTGCGCCCGCTCGCGCCCGGCGTACTCGTGCACAGCGCCGGCCGCCGCTACCGCGCCGGGGACCCCCAGCTCACCGCCGCCCGGCAGGCCGCCCTCCGGGCCCCGCTCGGCAGCCCGCTGGACAAGGCCCGCCTCGGCAGCTGGCTGGGCCGGATCGCCACCACCCCCGCCGCCCGGCTGCAGGCCCGCCCGGAGACCACCGCCGCCCGCGCACTGGCCGGCCACGGCCTCGCCCCGCGCACCGTCGACGGCTTCCTGCGCCCGCTGCTCAGCGCCCTGCTCGGCGACCCGGCCCTCGGCACCAGCAGCCGGATCGCCGACCTGGTGCTGCGCTCGTACGCCCGCGGCCGACTCTGTCTGCCCGCCGACGGGATCGCGGCCGTGCCCGCCCAGCTGGCCGCCGCGCTGCCCGCCGGCACCGTGCGGACCGGGGTGCAGGTCACCTCGATCGGCGCCGACGGCGTGGAGACCCTCGCGCACGGGCGGATCGGCGCCCAGGCCGTGGTGGTCGCCACCGACGCCCGCTCCGCGGCCGAGCTGCTGCCGGGGCTCCGGCTGCCCGACTTCCACCCCGTCACCACCTTCTTCCACGCGGCCGACCGCGCCCCGCTCGCCGAGGCCGTGCTGCTGCTGGACGCCGACCGGCCGAACGGACACCCGCCGCTGGTCTCGCACTCGCTGGTGCTCAGCGAGCTGCACCCGTCCTACGCCCCGGCCGGGCAGGCGCTGGTCGCCACCACCGTGCTCGGCCGGCGCTCCTTCGACGCGGGCGGTCCGGCCGGGCTGGAACCGGCCGTCCGCGCCCGGCTCGCCGAGTTGTACGGCGCCTCGACGGCGGACTGGCAGTTCCTCAGCGTGCGGCACGTCCCGGACGCGCTGCCCGCGATGCCGCCGCCGCACAACCCCCGCCGCCCGGTGCGGCTGCTGGCCGGGCTGTACGTCGCCGGGGACCACCGGGACACCAGCACCGTGCAGGGCGCGCTGGTGTCCGGGCGGCGGGCGGCGCGGGCGGTGCTCGGCGACCTCGGGCTGCCGGCCGGGGCGCGGGAGGCCGAGGCGGCGGCCTGAGGCCGGTACCGCGGGGGCGCGGACACGCCAGCGGTCTGCCGGGGTGACAGACCGACGCGTGCCAGGATGCCTCGCATGACCGTTCTGATCACTCATCGGATGGTTCCAACGGTTTCGGCCGCCGGGCCGGCCGCCCGGTGAGCGCCTCCGCCCAGCCGGTGGCGCTGATCCTGATCCCCGCCGCAGCCGTCGCCGCACCGCTGCTCGCCGACCGGCTGCTGCGGTGGATCGCCGTACCGACCGTGGTGTTCGAGATCGTGCTCGGCGTGCTGATCGGCCCGTCCGTCCTGGACTGGGCGCACGTCGACGACCTGGTGAACGCGCTGTCCCAGTTCGGCCTGGCCATACTGATGTTCCTCGCCGGGTACGAGATCGACTTCGCCAAACTGCGCGGTGGCCCGCTGAAACGGGCGGGCACCGCGTGGCTGGTCTCGCTCGTCCTGGCCCTCGGCGTCGGCGCCCTGGTCAACCGGGACCCGTGGGACGGCGCCTTCGCCGGGCTGGTGCTCACCACCACCGCGCTCGGCACGATCCTGCCGATCCTCCGCGACTCCGGCGAACTGCCCACCCCCTTCGGCTCGTTGGTGATGGCCACCGGTGCGGTCGGGGAGTTCGGGCCGATCATCGCGATCGCCGTGCTGCTCAGCGGCAACTCGCCCGCCCGGACCGCGGTCATCCTCGGCGCCTTCGCGGTGATCACCGCCGTCGCCGTGCTCGGCGCCCGCCGGCCGCGCCCGGCCTGGGCCACCCGGCTGATCGAGCGGACCCTGCGCACCTCCGGGCAGTTCGCGATCCGGGCGGTGATCCTGGTGCTCGCCGTCATGGTCGCGGCCGCGCTCTGGCTCGACCTGGACATGCTGCTCGGCGCCTTCACCGCCGGGATCGTCTCCCGGCTGCTGCTCTCCGACATCCGCCGGGCCGAGGAGGAGGTGATCGAGGCCAAGCTGGAGAGCATCGGCTTCGGCTTCCTGGTGCCGATCTTCTTCGTGGTCAGCGGGATGAACTTCGACCTGGACGCGCTGCTGGACGACCCCGGCACCCTGTTGCTCGTCCCGGTGTTCCTGCTGCTGTTCCTCGCCGTACGCGGCCTGCCGGCCGGGCTGCTCGCCCCGGCCGGGCTCGGCGGGCGCGACCGTGCCGCGCTCGGGCTCTACGCGTCGACGGCGCTGCCGCTGGTCGTGGTGATCACTACGATCGAGGTGGAGGCCGGACACCTGCCCTCCTCGACGGCGGCGGCGCTGGTCGGCGCCGGGATGCTGTCGGTCCTGGTGTTCCCGCTGGTGGCCCAGCGGGTGCGGGGCGGGCGGCGGGCGGCCGCCGACCCCGAGCGGCCGAGGGTCCGGGCCGAGAGCTGGTGAGCTCCCGGCCCTCGCACGGCCGGTTCCGTCAGATCACGCCCGCCTGGCGGGCCGTCTCCTCGAAGGCCCGGGCCACCTGGCTGCCCCGGTACGGGGTGAGGCGGCGGTGGAAGTCCCGGACGTACTCCAGCGAGCGGGCCGAGCGCATCTCCCCCGCCGCCCGCAGCGCGTCGGTGGCCATGGTGCAGGCCTCGTCGAGATCCCCCATGCCGAGCCGGGCGGTGGCGAGCACCAGCCGGCAGAAGATCCGGCTGCGCGCGTAGGCGGGCGAGCGCAGCCGCAGCGACTTCTCGGCGTGCTGCGCGCAGGTGCGCCACTGCTGGAGGTCGCGGTAGCAGTGGGCGAACTCGTCGGAGAGCTGGGCCTCGTCGAAGTACCGCGCCCAGGAGGGCAGTTCGTCGCCGGTACGGGAGGCCGCGAGCGACCGCTCGGCCCGGACCAGCGCGGTGGTGCAGGAGCGGACGTCGCCCAGCAGGCCGTGGCCCCGGGCCTCGGCGGCGTGCATCAGCGACTGGACCACCGGCGGGACGGCGGTGCCGACGCCCTGCTGGGCGACCCGGGCGAGCTGGACGGCCTCCCGGCCGTGGCCCAGGTGGACGGCCTGCTGGCTCATCGTCACCAGCACGTAGCCGCCGAGCGCGCGGTCCCCGGCGGCCTGGGAGAGGCGCAGCGCCTGGACGAAGTAGCGCTGGGCGAGGCCGTGCGCGGCGATGTCGAAGGACGTCCAGCCGGCCAGCCTGGTGAGGTCGGCGACGGCTCCGAACAGGGCGCGGCCGATCTGCTCGCCGTAGCGGCCGCGCAGCATCGGCTCGGCCTCGCTCTCCAGGTAGCGGACCAGCGCCTGGCGGGCGTGGCCGCCGCCGTAGGCGTGGTCGAGCGCGCGGAAGAGGTCCCCGACGGCGCGGATGGCGGCGATGTCGCCGCGGCCGACCCGCAGGGCGGGGCGGGCCTCCCGGGTCGGGTCGGTGTACGGCGGTTCGACGGCGGCGGGCGGGCGGCGGCTCTGGGTGGGCACCCGGCCGATGGTGGCGGCGGTGCCGGTGGTTCCGGCGGTGCTGCGGGCGCCCGGGGCGCCGGCGGGCTGGGTGCGCGCCGGGCCCGCGACGGGTGCGCCGGGCACGTTCGACGCCGGTGCGCCGGGGGCGGTGCCGGGCGGACCGGTGGCGGTGTCCGGGCGGGTCAGCGTGGAGCCGTCCCGGGCGACCCGTTCGTCGGTGCGGCCGATCAGCCAGTCCCGGCTGGGGACGACCAGGCCGGCCGGGGTGAAGGCGATCCGGCGCAGTTCGGACTGCGGGCCGTTGTCCTTGCGCCACATGCTCGCCACGATGTCCACCGCCTCCTGCGGGGTCTCGGCGAACTCCAGGCCCGCGTAGACCGGGGCGCAGGCGTCCAGGCCGAGGTCCTGGGCGGTGAGGCGGCGGCCGAGGCGGCGGGTGAAGACCTCGGCGATCAGCGCCGGGGTGGCGCCGCGGGGTTGCTGGCCGCGCAGCCAGCGGGTGACCGAGGTCTTGTCGTAGCGCAGGTCGAGGCCGTGCTCCAGGCCGAGCTGGTCGACCCGGCGGGCCAGGCCCGCGTGCGAGAAGCCGGCCTCCTCGATCAGGGCGGCGAGTTGGCCGTTCTGCGGCGTCGGGCCGGAGTGGCCGGTGTGGCTGCCGTGGCCGCTGGTGGTCGCTGGGGCGGCGGGCGCGGCGGTGGCTTCGTGCCGGGCGGGTGTGGCCTGCACGGGCAGTCGCAGTTCCTCGGCGGTCGGGGCGTCGGCGGTCATCGGGTCAGCGGTCAGCGTGTCGGCGGTCAGCGGTTCAGCGGTCAGCGTGTCGGCGGTCAGGGCGTCGGGCGCGTCCGGAAGGGCCCGGCCGACCGGGCCTCGGCGCTGGCCGAGCGGGTCGAGCGGTCCGTACGCCGGGCTGTCGGTTGCAGGCCGTTGGGACATGTCAGTCAACACCTCTCGGACGTCGCACCGGGCTCCACCAGCAGTTCGGCTCGCCCGGGGCGGCGCCCCCTGTCGGGAATCGGCGTGAATGTAGCGAGCATTCGGGCGCTATGGGTGGATCTGACCGACCAATCCTCCGAACGGGTGAAGCAAGCGCGCCCATTGTGGGGAAGCGGGGCCAGGGCGGGTTTGGCCGTACGGGGGCGAACCGTCAACCGGCGTCGGTGGTGGTCGACGCCATGACAGGCCGCGGTGCTGTGTCGGCCCGCCACATGGGAGCGGCGACGCCGGATTCCTACCGTTCTCGGCCATGGACACCTCTACTGCCCGCCCGCTCGACGGCCGCACGGCCCTGGTCACCGGAGCCGCCTCGGGCATCGGCCGGGCCTGCGCCGAAGCCCTCGCCGGAGCCGGCGCCCGGGTCTACGTCGTCGACCTCGCGGCCGGCCCGGCCCGGGAGCTCGCGGACCGGATCGGCGGGCGCGCGATCGTCGCCGACCTCGCCGATCCCGAGGCCGTGGACGCCCTGCCCGCCGACGCCGACGTCGTGGTCAACAACGCCGGCCTGCAACACGTCGCACCCGTCCACGAGTTCCCGGTCGAACGCTTCACCCTCATCCAACGCGTCATGGTCGAGGCCCCGTTCCGGATCCTGCGCCGCACCCTCCCGCACATGTACGAGCGGGGGTGGGGCCGGATCGTCAACGTCTCCTCCGTCCACGGCCTGCGCGCCAGCGCCTTCAAGTCCGCGTACGTCACGGCCAAGCACGGCCTGGAGGGCCTCAGCAAGACCGTCGCCCTGGAGGGCGCCCCGTACGGGGTCACCAGCAACTGCCTCAACCCCGGGTATGTCCGAACTCCCCTGGTGGAGAAGCAGATCGCCGCCCAGGCGCTGGCCCACGGCATCCCCGAGGAGGAGGTGGTCGAGCGGATCATGCTCGACCGGACCGCCGTCAAGCGGCTCATCGAACCCGAGGAGGTCGCCCAACTCGCCCTCTGGCTCTGCTCCCCCGCCGCCGCCTACGTCACCGGCGCCAGCCTGCCGATCGACGGCGGCTGGACGGCGCACTGAGCCGGTGCCGGCACCGACAACGGTCATGGGGCGGAGGGCCACAGCGGGCCGACGGGCTGTGTGGGTCGACCACATGGGCCGCCGGGCGCGGGCTCCCTACCTTGTGGCGACATCGTCCCCGTCCCCCTGGACCTGGAAGTGGTGACCATGAACGCCCCCGCACGTGGCACGGCGGCTACCAGTTCACTCCCGCGAGTGGTGGCCGCGAGTCTGATCGGCACGACGATCGAGTGGTACGACTACTTCTTGTACGGAACGGCCGCGGCGCTGGTCTTCGGGAAGCTGTTCTTCCCCAACACCGACCCGCTGACCGGGACCCTGCTGTCGTTCCTGACGTACGCGATCGGGTTCGCGGCACGGCCGGTCGGAGCGCTGGTGTTCGGTCACTTCGGCGACCGGATCGGCCGGAAGAGACTGCTGGTGGTGAGCCTGCTGCTGATGGGCGGATCGACCACCGCGATCGGGTTGCTGCCGACCTACGACTCGATCGGGGCGGCGGCGCCGGTGCTGCTGACCGCGCTGCGGCTGGTGCAGGGCTTCGCGCTCGGCGGCGAGTGGGGCGGGGCGGTGCTGCTGGTGTCGGAGCACGGGGACCGGCGGCGGCGGGGGTTCTGGGCGTCGTGGCCGCAGGGCGGGGCGCCCGCCGGGAACCTGCTGGCGGCGGGCGTGCTGTCGCTGATGACGGCGGTGCAGTCGGAGAGCGCGTTCCTGGCGTGGGGGTGGCGGGTGCCGTTCCTGCTGTCGGCGGTGCTGGTCGGCGTCGGGATGTGGATCCGGCTGGCGGTGGAGGAGTCGCCGCTGTTCCGGGAGGCGGTCGCGAACCGCCCGGAGGCCGAACAGGCGCCGCTGGTGGGGGTGTTGCGCAACCACTGGCGGGAGGTGCTGGTGGCCATGGGCGCGCGGATGGCGGAGAACATCTCGTACTACGTGATGACCACCTTTGTGCTGACGTACGCCGTCACCCACGCCCACTTCGACAAGCAGAGCGCGCTGAACGCCGTACTGATCGGCTCCGCGATCCAGTTCGCGCTGATCCCGCTGTTCGGCGCGCTGTCCGACCGGGTCGGGCGCAAACCGGTGTACCTGGTGGGCGCGGTCGGCGTCGGGGCCTGGGCGTTCGTGTTCTTCGGGCTGGTGGACACCCACTCGTTCGGGCAGCTGGTCCTCGCGGTGACGGTCGGCCTGGTGTTCCACAGCGCCATGTACGCCCCGCAGGCGGCCTTCTTCTCCGAGCTGTTCGCGACCCGGCTGCGCTACTCGGGGGCCTCCATCGGCGCCCAGTTCGCCTCGGTGGCGGCCGGCGCGCCGGCGCCGCTGATCGCGACCGCGCTGCTCAAGGACTACGGCAGCGCCACCCCCGTCTCGGTGTACGTGGCGATCGCGGCGGCGGTCACCGTCCTGGCGGTGCTGTGCGCGCGGGAGACCAGGGGGCAGGACCTGGCGGAGGTCGCGGTGGAGGCGTCGCCGGACGGTGCGGCGGTCGGGAAGCCCGCCGTGGCCTGAACGCGGCGGCCTGGGGACGCGGTGGCCCGGACGCGGTGGCCTAGCGCGGTGGCATGGACGCGGTGGCTGAGCGCGGTGGCCTGAACGCGGTGGCACGGACGGAATGGCCTGGACGGCGAGCCGATAGCATCGCGATTCCTCGGCACCGACGGAACCGACGCCGATTGGCGGCCCGCACCATGAACCACCCCGGATGACCGGATGAACCGCCCCGACGAGAGCGCCGCGCCCGCGCTGCGACGGCTGCTCGACCTGCTCGCCTCCGGCTCCGCCACCGAGGACTTCGCCGAGGTGCTGGCCGACGCCCGCCGCCGCGGGGCGCCGGCCGGCGTCCTCGCCGAGATCGACGACGCCACCTGGCAGGCCCTGCGGGTGCACCGCACCCTGCGTCAGCACCGGCGCCGGGAAGCCGAGTTGACGGCACTGTTCGACACCGCCGGAGACCTCGCCGCGTCCCGGGACCTGGACACCGTGCTGCAGGCCATCGTCCGCCGCGCCCGGATGCTGCTCGGCACCGACACCGCCTACCTGACCCTGCCGGACGAGGCCGCCGGCGACACCTACATGCGGGTCACCGACGGCTCGGTCTCCGTCCTGTTCCAGACCCTGCGACTCAGCCTCGGCGACGGCCTCGGCGGGCTGGTCGCCCAGACCGCCCGCCCCTACGCCACCCCCGACTACCGCGCCGACGAGCGCTTCCACCACACCGGCACGATCGACGCGGGCGTGCTGGACGAGGGCCTGGTGGCGATCATCGGCGTACCGCTGCTGCTCGGCGGCGACGTCATCGGCGTCCTGTTCGCCGCCGACCGCTCGCCGCGCGCCTTCTCCCCCGACGAGGTCGCGCTGCTCTGCACCCTGGCCGCGCACGCCGCGATCGCCCTGGACACCGCCGCGGCGCTGGCCGACACCCGGGCCGCGCTGGCCGAACTCAACGCCGCCAACGAGCTGGTCCGGGCCCACTCCGCCGCCGTCCAGCGCGCCGAGCAGGCCCACGACCGGCTGACCGACCTGGTGCTGCGCGGCGCCGAGGTGTCGGACGTGGCCGCCGCCGTCGCCCACCTGCTGGACGGGGAGACGACCGTCCTGGACGCCGAGGGCGAACCGCTCGCCGGACCGCCCGCCGCCGCGGCCGAACTCGCCGACGCGGTGGCCGCCTCCCGGGCCGAGGGCCGGTCCGTACGGCACGACGGGCTCTGGGTGTGCGCGGTGCTGGCCGGGCACGACCTGCTCGGCACCCTGGTGCTGCGCGGCCGGCCCGACCTGGACGACCCCGACCGGCGGCTGTTCGAACGGGCCGGCGTGGTGACCGCGCTGGTCCTGCTGCTGCGCCGCTCGGTCGCGGAGACCGAGAACCGGGTCCGCGGCGAACTGCTCACCGACCTGCTCACCGCCCCCGACCGCGACCCGGCCGGGCTCACCGCCCGCGGCCGCCGGCTCGGGGTCGACCTCGCCCGGCCGCACCTGGCGCTGGCCGCCGAACCCGCCGACCGCGACGGCGACGACCGGGGGCGACTGGCCGGCGCGGCGCGGCGGTACCTGTTCGGCTCCCGCGGCGTCAGCGCCGAGCACGGCGAGGCGGTCGCACTGCTGGTGCCCGTCGCCCCGGGCTGCGCCGAGGACCCGGAGCAGACCGCCCGGCGGGCCGCCGAACGGCTGGCCCGGCTGGCGGGCTTCGCCGTCACCGTCGGCGCCGGCCGCCCCGCCGCCGGCCCGGCCGCCCTGGCCGCCTCGTACGACGAGGGCCTGCGCTGCGTACGGGCCCTGCGGGTGCTCGGCCGCGCCGGGGAGGGCGCCTCGGCCGGCGCGCTCGGCTTCCTCGGGGTGCTGCTCGGCGACGGCCACGACGTGGACGGCTTCGTCGGCGGCGCGCTCGGCCCGCTGCTCGCCTACGACGCCAAGCGCGGCACCGAGCTGGTCCGCACCCTGCGCGCCTACTTCGACTGCGGCGGCAGCCTGACCAGGGCCAAGGACGAGCTGCACGTCCACGTGAACACGGTGGTCCAGCGGCTGGACCGGGTCGAGGCACTGCTCGGCGCGGGCTGGAACCAGCCGGAGCGGTCGCTGGAGCTGCAGCTGGCGCTGCGCCTGCAACTGCTGGCCGGGGGTGGTGGCGGCTGACGGGGGGGGTGCCGGGGCGGGTGGGGGCGCGGCCGAACGGGTGACGCGGGCGTGGGCGTACAGTGGCGAGGTTGGTCTCGAACGCCTGGCAAGGAGCGGCAGCGGTGAGCGAGAACGTACGTTTCGTTCGAATGGGCATAGGCGAGCACGTCGTCCCGTACGAGGAGGCGTGGGAGGAACAGCAGCGGCTGCACGCGCTGCGGGTCGCGGACGAGATCCCCGACACCGTGCTGCTGCTGGAGCACCCGCCCGTCTACACCATGGGCAAGCGCACCAACCCCGCCGACCTGCCGCTGGACGGCACCCCGGTGGTCGAGGTCAACCGGGGCGGCGAGATCACCTGGCACGGCCCCGGCCAGCTGGTCGGCTACCCGATCGTCAAGCTGCCCGACCCGATCGACGTGATCGCCTACGTCCGCCGGCTGGAGGAGGCGCTGATCCGCGCCGCCGCCGACTTCGGCATCGGAACCACCCGGGTCGAGGGCCGCAGCGGGGTCTGGGTGCTCGGCGAGAACATTCCGGACGCCGTGGTGGACCCGGCCGAGGTGGTCGACATCGGCAAGCTGACCCTGCGGATGGGCCTGCCGCTGGGCATCGACCCGCGACTGGCCGGGCCCGAGTACGCGCCGTCCAACGCCGGGCAGCGCGGCGGCGACCGCAAGCTCGCCGCGATCGGCGTGCGGGTCGCCCGCGGGGTGACCATGCACGGCTTCGCGCTCAACTGCGATCCGGAGATGACGTACTTCGACAAGATCGTGCCGTGCGGCATCCGGGACGCGGGCGTCGCCTCGCTGGCCGGCGAGCTGGGCCGGGACTTCCCGGTGAGCGAGGCGCTGCCGTCGGTCGAACGGCACCTCCAGGCCGTCTTCGCCGAGCTGCCGGAGCCGGCGCTCAGTCGCTCGCTCAGCGGCTGAAGTCTTCCGGGAGCACGCCGGGCTCCCCCCAGTCACTGGGAATCTACTGGCCGGTAGCCGTGTTGCCCTGCGATTGCAGGGCGGCAGGCCCGGCGAAGGCCGTACAACCACAGGCGTACCCTGGGGGTACCCCGTCTAGTTCTAGGAGTCGCACGTGTCCGCTGTCGCGCCCGACGGCAGGAAGCTGCTCCGCCTGGAGGTCCGCAACAGCGAGACCCCCATCGAGCGGAAGCCCGAGTGGATCAAGACCCGCGCGAAGATGGGGCCGGAGTACAACGCCCTCCAGTCGCTGGTGAAGAAGGAGGGACTGCACACGGTCTGCCAGGAGGCCGGCTGTCCCAACATCTTCGAGTGCTGGGAGGACCGCGAGGCAACCTTCCTCATCGGCGGTGACCAGTGCACCCGCCGCTGCGACTTCTGCCAGATCGACACCGGCAAGCCCGCCGAGTTCGACCGCGACGAGCCGCGCCGGGTCGCCGAGTCCATCGTCACCATGGACCTCAACTACGCCACCATCACCGGCGTCGCCCGCGACGACCTGGAGGACGGCGGCGCCTGGCTGTACGCCGAGACCGTCCGCCAGGTGCACGCGATGACCGCCGAGCGCGCGACCGGCCGCACCGGCGTCGAGCTGCTCATCCCCGACTTCAACGCGGTGCCCGAGCAGCTGGCCGAGGTCTTCTCCTCCCGCCCCGAGGTGCTCGCCCACAACGTCGAGACCGTGCCGCGCATCTTCAAGCGGATCCGCCCGGCCTTCCGCTACGAGCGCTCCCTGGACGTCATCACCCAGGCCCGCGCCGCCGGACTGGTCACCAAGTCCAACCTGATCCTGGGCATGGGCGAGACCCGCGAGGAGGTCAGCCAGGCGCTGGCCGACCTGGTCGGGGCCGGCTGCGAGCTGATCACCATCACCCAGTACCTGCGGCCCTCGCTGCGCCACCACCCGGTGGAGCGCTGGGTCAAGCCCCAGGAGTTCGTCGAGCTCCAGGAGGAGGCCGAGGAGCTGGGCTTCGCCGGCGTCATGTCGGGCCCGCTGGTGCGCTCCTCGTACCGGGCCGGGCGGCTGTACCGGCAGGCGCTGGAGAAGCGCGAGCAGGCCGCGGTCTGACCTCGCGGTCCGACCTCGCCGTCGGCCCCGGGCCGTTCGAGCTGCTCGAGCTGTTTGATCTGTTTGATTTGTTTGCGCCATCGGAAGGGCGGAGCCTCGGCTCCGCCCTTCCGGGTTTCACCGCGCTTTGACTGCCTGGTCACGGGCTGGTAACACGGGGTGGGGACGATGGACGCCTGGTGGGCGTTCGATTCTTCTCAGCCACGAGAGGAGCTGTTCGGCATGCGGATGCGGATCCGGTCGGTGGGGGTGGCGCTGCGGTTCGCCGAGAGCGTCCTGCTGGCCCCCGGCCAGCGGCACGCGCGGCGCAACGCCTGGGCGGCGGTGTGCGAGGACCGTCGGCACGCGGCGGACCGTCGGCACGACGGCCCGCCGGGCGGGGCGGCCGGGGTGGGCGGCGCGACGGGGGCGCGCTCCGCGGGACGGTGAGTCCGGCCGTCGCTGTGCGCGACGGCGTGTGGGCGGACGGGTCACGGTTCGGGCGAACGGGTACCCGGGCTTGGATATCCCGTACCCGTGCCACGTACCATGAGCGTTATGGCGAGGGAAACATCCGAGAACCCCGGACGGCTGAAGCAGATCCGTCTGGCGTACACCATGACCAAGAAGGTCGACACCAAGATCGGCCTGATCATCGCCGGCGTCGGCCTGCTGACCTTCGGCGTGTTCCTCGCCATCGGCTTCGCGATCGACCACCCCGTCTATCTGGGCATCCTGGGCTTCATCGTGGCCGTCCTGGCCATGGCGATCGTCTTCGGGCGCCGGGCCGAACGCGCCGCGTTCGGGCAGATGGAGGGGCAGCCGGGCGCCGTAGCTGCGGTGCTGAACAACATCCGGCGCGGCTGGAGCTCCAACTCCACCCCGGTCGCGGTCACCCGCAGCCAGGACGCGGTCTATCGCGCCGTCGGCCGGGCCGGCATCGCGCTGATCGGCGAGGGCAACCCCAACCGGGTGCGCCAGCTGCTGGCCTCCGAGAAGAAGAAGATGGCCCGCGTGGTCGGTGACATCCCGGTGCACGACATCGTGGTGGGCACCGGCGAGGGCGAGATCCCGCTCAAGAAGCTGCAGATCCACCTGATGCGGCTGCCCCGCGCGATCACCGCCGCCCAGGTCACCGAGACCAACGACCGTCTGCGCGCGCTGGGCGACCTGCTCTCCAAGGCGCCGATCCCCAAGGGCCCGATGCCCAAGGGTGCCCGGATGCCCAAGGGCGGCCAGGCCCGCTGACCTCCCCTCCGCTGACAACGCGGAACGGCCCCCCCCCCGGAACACCCGGGGGGGGGCCGTGGACCTTTTACGGGTGGAACACACAGGGTTACGGCTTATAGCCCACAAACAGGGGGGCCCGGGGT
>NZ_JBHYGR010000011.1:43814-57502 GCF_042738155.1 Kitasatospora sp. NPDC059088
ACCCGCCCCCGGGGGCCCGGCTGCCCCCTGGGGCCCCCGCCCCGGCCCCCCCCCCGCCCCCCCAACGGGGGCCCCCCCCCCCGGGGCCGCGGGGGGGGGGGGGCCGTTCGACGTTTCCGGCTTCTCTCCGACTGCTTTCCGGCTTCTCGCCGACTTCCTGGGGCTCCGGGGTTCTCGGGCTCCGGGGTTCTCGGGCTCCGGGGTTCTCGGGCTCCGGGGCTCCGCCGGCGCCGAACCTCCGCTAGATCCGGACCTCGACGGTGCCGACGGCCTTGTCGTGCAGTCCCCGGGTGTCGCGGTCCCAGACCAGCGGCGGCACCACCAGGCACAGCAGCACGGTGCGCAGCAGGACCTGCGGGATGGTGGCGCGGCGCCCGTCCAGGCGGATCACCCGGAGGCCGAACAGCCGCTTGCCGAGGGTGGTGCCGGTGGTGGAGAGCAGCAGGACCGCGACCAGGAAGAAGAGCGGGAGGGTCCACAGGTTGGCCTCGGCCGTGTCGCCCTTGGCGAGCAGGCCGAAGGAGACCAGCGAGACCAGCCAGCCGTCCACGAACACGGCGCCGATCCGTCGGCCGGGGCCGGCGATCGAGCCGGGGCCCTCCTTGGGCAGTCCGAGGCGCTCGCCGCGGTAGCCGAAGTCGGCGCCCATCTTCTCGGCGGCCGCCTTGGGGCCGTCGATCCACGATCCCAACGCTTCTCTGGTGTCCACGAATCCACACTAACCGGGCTCACGCCGCGGACCGGCACCGGCTCCCCTCCCGGCGGGGCGCGGTCCCGGCCCCGAACCGACCCCGTGGCCGACCTCGGACCGGGTTCGAACCGGGCAGCTCCACGACCGGGTGAATCCCACTCACCGGGCTTACCTGTGGTCCAGACCATTTCCCGGAGGACCCCCAGGTCCACGGGGCGATTTGCCCCGTCCCGTAGGCCTTTGCCGCCCATTCGGCGGTCGCGGTTAACATCTAGGAAACGAGCGGGTCACCGGCTGGAAACGACCCATTCCTAGGGTGAGCCCAATTCGCGAGCCGAGGAGGATGGATGTTCAACAACGCCGCCGAAGTGAAGCAGTTCATCCAGGACAACGACGTGAAGTTCGTCGATGTCCGCTTCTGTGATCTGCCGGGCGTCATGCAGCACTTCTCCGTACCCGCGGCGACCTTCGATCCGTCCGAGACCCTGATGTTCGACGGTTCGTCGATCCGCGGCTTCCAGGCCATCCACGAGTCCGACATGGCCCTGGTCCCGGACCTCGCCACCGCACGCCTCGACCCCTTCCGGGTCGAGAAGCACCTCAACATCAACTTCTTCATCCAGGACCCGGTCACCGGCGAGGCCTACAGCCGCGACCCGCGCAACGTCGCCAAGAAGGCCGAGGCCTACCTCGCCTCCTCCGGCATCGCCGACACCGCGTTCTTCGGGCCCGAGGCCGAGTTCTACGTCTTCGACTCGGTACGCTTCGACACCAGCGCCAACGCGTCCTTCTACCACATCGACTCGGAGGCCGGCGCCTGGAACAGCGGCGCCGCCGAGGGCGACGTGCGCGGCTACAAGGTCAAGTACAAGGGCGGCTACTTCCCCACCCCGCCGGTCGACCACTTCGCCGACCTGCGTGCCGAGATGTCCCTGGAGCTGGCCAAGTCCGGCCTGGAGGTCGAGCGCCAGCACCACGAGGTCGGCACCGCCGGCCAGGCGGAGATCAACTACAAGTTCAACACCCTGCTGCACGCGGCCGACGACCTGATGCTGTTCAAGTACATCATCAAGAACGTCGCCTGGCGGAACGGCAAGACGGCCACCTTCATGCCGAAGCCGATCTTCGGCGACAACGGCTCGGGCATGCACGTCCACCAGTCGCTGTGGACCGAGGGCTCCCCGCTCTTCTACGACGAGCAGGGCTACGCCGGACTCTCCGACACCGCCCGCTACTACATCGGCGGCCTGCTCCGGCACGCCCCCTCGCTGCTGGCCTTCACCAACCCGTCGGTGAACTCCTACCACCGCCTGGTCCCCGGCTTCGAGGCGCCCGTCAACCTGGTCTACTCCCAGCGCAACCGCTCGGCCGCGATCCGCATCCCGATCACCGGCTCCAACGCCAAGGCCAAGCGCATCGAGTTCCGCGCCCCGGACCCGTCCTCCAACCCGTACCTGGCCTTCTCCGCCATGCTGATGGCCGGCCTCGACGGCATCCGCAACAAGATCGAGCCGCTGGAGCCCGTCGACAAGGACCTCTACGAGCTCGCCCCCGAGGAGCACGCCAACGTCCCCCAGGTGCCCTCCTCCCTCCCCGCCGTCCTGGAGGCCCTCGAGGCCGACCACGAGTACCTCCTGGCGGGCAACGTCTTCACCCCGGACCTGATCGAGACCTGGATCGACTTCAAGCGCACCAACGAGATCGCCCCGATCGCCCTCCGGCCCCACCCGCACGAGTTCGAGCTCTACTACGACCTGTAAGAGTCCCGGCCCCGGCGTGAGCGGGTCCCTGTAGGTCAGCTGATCGCTGACCTACAGGGACCCGTTTCGTGCAGCACGGCCGTCGCGCCGGGCGGTGCGGGGTCATTCGGGGGTGAGGGCGAGGACGGCGAGGTCGTCGGCGAGGAGGCCGGCGTACTGGTGGACGTCCTGGGCCAGGAAGGAGACCACTCGGTCCGGTGCCGTGCTGGCCAGGGCGGCCAGGCGCGGGGCGAGGGGGTAGAAGGCGCCGGTGGAGTCGCGGGCCTCGCTGACGCCGTCGGTGTAGAGCAGGACGGTGTGCCCAGGGGGGAGGGCGACGGTCGTCGGCTTGGCGGGTTCGTCCTCGGGGCGGAGGTGGCCCAGGCCGAGCGGGAGTTCGTCGGTGCAGGCCACCGGGGCGATGGTGCCCCGGCCCAGCAGCAGTGGGGTGGTGTGGCCGCGGTTGACGAACTCCACGCAGTCGGTGCCCGGGCGGTACTGGAGCAGGACGGCGGTGACGAACAGCTCGTCGTCGCCGCGGTCGGCCGCGTCGCGCAGCACCGCGCGGTCCAGCTGGTCGGCGAGCTCGACCAGGCCCGGGGTGTCGTGGGCGGCCGCCCGGAAGGCGCCGAGCACGTCGGCGACGGTGCGGACCGCGCCGAGGCCCTTGCCGCGGACGTCCCCGAGCAGCACCCGGACGCCGAAGCGGGTGTCGCACACCTCGTAGAGGTCCCCGCCGACCAGCACCTCGGCCTGCGCCGGGCGGTACAGTCCGGCGACCCGCAGGCCGCCGGCCCGCTCCGGCACCGGCCGCAGCACCGTGCGCTGCAGGGTCTCGGCGACGGTGCGGGCCTGCAAGAGGGTGCGGTTCTGCCGGGTGCGCTGCCAGGACAGGGCTGTTCCCATCACCCCGGACAGCGCGGTGGCGATGTACACCCAGACGTGGTGCTGCTCGTTGACGTGGCCCGCGCGCAGGGCCAGCAGCAGCTGGAGGGCCAGCGCACCGCCCGTGGTGGTGGCGGTCAGCACCGGGCCGTAGCTGAACGCGGCCACCACGGGCAGGGCGGTGAGCAGGAAGCCGGCCGCCACCGCGTCCGGGACGACGGCCTCGGTGGCCAGGTCCAGGAGCAGCAGGACCACCGGCAGCCAGGGCACCCAGCGCGGCACCCGGGACTGCGCGACCGCGAGCTGCGGCGGGCGGGGGGCGGACACGGCGGGGGCCTCCTGGCTGACCGGACCTGGGCGATTCGCCAGGAATGACAGGATTGGTCCCTCCATGCTCCCCCACGGACGCCCCCGTCACGAATGGCCGACGTCCCGGGTTCCGGCGCGTGGACCGCGCCGGGCCGGGAGAGGACCGGGAGTGGGGGGCAAGGGCGCGGTCAGCGGAGGGTCACCGGCAGCGTCTCGTAACCGCGCAGCACCAGGCGGTCACGCCGGGTCGGGGCGCCGCCCTGGGCGAGCCCGGGGAAACGGTCCAGCAGGGCGGGCACCGCGAGCTCGCCCTCCAGCCGGGCCAGCTGGGAGCCCAGGCAGAAGTGGGTGCCGCCACCGAAGCTGAGCGGCTGGCTGTCCGTGCGCGACGGGTCGAACACCGCCGGCCGCTCGTACCGGGCCGGGTCGTGGTTGGCCGCGCCGATCAGCAGGGTCAGCCCGCTGCCGGCCGGGACGGGCAGGCCCTCGACCGACAGGCCCTCCTCCAGGGCGACCCGTGCGGTGGCCTGGACCGGGGAGTCGAAGCGCAGCACCTCGTCGGTGAACCCGGCCGGGGTGACCGCGCCGCTGCGCAGTCCGGCGGCCACCTCGGGATGGCGGAACAGCAGGGCGAGGCCGTTGCCGAGGAGGTTGGTGGTGGTCTCGAAGCCGGCCACCAGCAGCAGCACCAGGTTGGCCAGCAGTTCGGTGCCGGACAGCCGTCCGCCGTCCTCGACGGCGACCCGGGCCAGGTCGCTGACCAGGTCGTCCTGCGGGCGGGCCAGCCGTTCGGCGATCAGCGCGGTGAAGTAGTCGGACAGCTCGTCGGCGGCCCGGTCGGCGGCGCCCAGCTCGTCGAAGTCCTGGGTGACCTCCAGGGCGACGGTCAGGTCGGAGGCGAGGTCGCGGAAGCGGTAGCGGTCCCGCTCGGGCACGCCGAGCAGCTCGCAGATCACCCCGACCGGCAGCCGGAAGGCGAAGGCGTCCATGAAGTCCACCGGGGAGCCGTCCGCCCCCTGCTCGGCCATCCCGTCCAGCAGCCGGCCGATCGCCGCCTCCACCGCGGGGCGCAGGGCGGCGACCCGGCGGGCGGTGAACACCGAGGCGATCAGCGAGCGGACCCGGGGCTGGTCGGGGGCGTTGCGCTGGAGGATCGAGCGGCCGAACAGGGCGAGCGAGGAGTGCGCGGCGAACTCCGGGGCGAGGCCGGCCGTCATCTCGGCGGTCGCGACGCCGAAGGCGGGCGTGCGGAGCACCTTGTCGACCGCCGCGTAGCCGCTCACCACGAACATGCCGTCCCCGGCCGGGGCCACCGGGCCGAGCTCGTGCGCCCTGGCGTAGAGCGGGTACGGATCGGTCCTGACCTCCGTGGTCATCAGCTGCTCGATGATCGCGGCGCCGTCCATCTGGTGCTCCCCTCCGACGTGCTGGTTCCTGGTTCGTGAACAGCGGGCGGGCACGGCGGAGTTCCCGCCGCCGACGGACCCGGCGGCGCCGGACTCGGAGACGGACCGGAGACGGACCGGGCCCCGGGCCGGCGGCGACGGGTCCGGGGCCGGGCGGCAGCGCGGATAGGCTGGTCGGCATGGAGATCTGGATCAATCCGCGGTGTGGCAAGTGCCGCTCGGCGCTCAACGAGCTGAACGCCGCCGGGGCGAAGTACACCGTGCGGCGCTACCTGGAGGACCCGCCGACCGCGGCCGAGCTGGAGCAGGTGCTGGAGCGCCTGGGCCTGGAGCCGTGGGACATCACCCGCACCGACGAGCCGGTCGCCAAGGAGCTGGGGATGAAGGGGTGGCCCCGGGAGGCGGGCGAGCGGGCGCGCTGGATCGCGGCGATGGCCGAGCATCCCGTGCTGATCCAGCGCCCGATCATCACCGCGGACGACGGGCACGCCGTCGTGGCCCGGACTCCCGAGGCGCTCAAGTCCGTTCTGCCGTAGGCGTTCCGACCTGCCGTGGGCGTTCCGGGCCGATCGGTCAGTGGAGCTGGGTCCGCTCCACCGGCCGGCCCGGGTGCCAGTTGAGGACCCACAGGGCGTCGCCGTCCAGGCTGGTGTGCACCACCTGCTGGAGATCCAGCCGGAAGAGGTGGAACGGGGTGGGCGGCGGCTCCGGCAGGTCGGCCGCGAAGGCGGCGAGCTCGTTCTCGTCGGTGACCTCCACCGCGCGGCCGGAGAGCTTGGAGTCCCCGCCGGCCATGGTCTCGTCGCCCGGGTGGGCGTGCAGCGCGAACCGCGCGTCCCGCTGGAGGTCGCGTGCCTTGACCGCGCCGTACATCGACCCGAGCCAGGCGTCGGCCCCGACGAAGTCGACCTCCGACCCGCTCACCCGGGGTGAGCCGTCCTTGCGCAGCGTCGCCAGGACGTGGTGCTTGTTGGCGTCGAACCGGGCCCGTACCAGGGCCGCGAGTTCGGGTGCCTCGTGCTCGAAATCCTGCCAGGTAGCCATGGCGCCAGTCTGGCACCCGGCACCGACAACCGCCGGGTACGAACGGTGCCGCGCGCGCGAGGGGGTGCGGTGGGCGGGCGTTGTCGGTGGGCGGGCGTTGTCGGTGGGCGGGCGTTGTCGGTGGGCGGGCGTTGTCGGTGGGCGGTGCCAGACTGGCAGGGTGACCACCTCGAACGCCTCCACCCGGTACATCGCGTTCCTGCGCGCCATCAACGTCGGCGGCCGCACGGTGAAGATGGAGCGGCTGCGGGCGCTCTTCACCGAGCTGGGGCTGGCGGACGTCCGCTCGTACATCCAGACCGGCAACGTCTTCTTCCGGACCGACGAGCCCGACCGGGCCGCGCTGACCGCGCGGATCGAGGCGCACCTGGAGCAGGCGCTCGGCTACCCGGTGCCGGTGCTGCTGCGGACGGTCGACGAGGTGGCCTCGCTGCTCGCCGCCGAGCCGTTCCGGGGCGTCGAGGTCACCCCGGACGTCCGGCTGGTGATCGCCTTCCTCTCCGAGCCGCTGCCGGCCGAGCTCTCCGGGCCGCACCGCTCGCCGAAGGGCGACTTCGAGGTGCTGGGCACCGATCCGGGCGCGGCGTACGTGGTGGTCCACCTCCAGGACGGCAAGTGGGTCACCAAGGAGATGTTCGGTAAGTCGTACCGGGGCGCGGTGACCTCCCGGTTCCTGCACACCACGGAGAAGATCCTGGCCGCTGCCCGGAAGGGCTGACGGCCCGACCGAGCGGGCCGGAGGCACCCGACCCGGCGGGAACCGTGCAGGTGGAGCGGGCGTCTGTCGCTCAGTGAGGTACGAACCATGCGCCGGAACCGCGCGCGATCTGGACAGTCGAAGCCGGTCGAACCGACAATCGGGCCATGACGCAGCCTGAGCTCCCCACCGGCGCCGTCCGGCCCTCCGACGCCGAACGGGACCAGGCGCTCGGGCTGCTCAGGGACGGTGCGGGTAGCGGCCGGCTGTCGCACGACACCTTCCTCGGCCGGATGGACATCGTCCTCCAGGCCACCAGCCGCGACGAGTTGGACGCCGCGGTGGCCGGGCTGCCCACCGGCGGGCCGGTCGAGCGCTTCGTCCTGCGGACGGTCGGCCGGGCCTCCGCCTTCGGCGCCCGGCTGAACCGGGCCTGGCGCACCGAGCGTCTGCCCGGGCTGAGCCTGCCGCAGGCCGGGGCGGGACTGCTGACGATCGGCCGGATCCCCGGCTCGGGGCTGCGGCTGCACGACGCCTCGGTCTCCCGGAACCACGCCGAGTTGCGGCACGAGAACGGCGGTTGGGTGCTGTACGACCTCGGGTCGACCAACGGCACCCATGTGAACGGGCGGCGGATCGCGGGCGGGATCCCGGTACGGCCGGGCGACCAGGTGCGGTTCGGGAACCTGGAGTTCCGGCTCGCACCGCACTGAGTCGCCGGAAGCCGCGCCCCCACACCCCGCGTCCCCCACACGCCGCGCCCCACACCCGCTCCCCGACCGTCGGGGTCAGTGCGGGAACTGCCGGGGCGGCCGTCGGCTGGGCAGCTCGTCCCGGAACTCCTCGATGAGGGTGGAGATCTGGCGGGTCAGCACGGTGTGCTCCAGCCGGTCCAGGTAGCGGTTCTCGGCGGCCAGCGCCTCGACCGTGACGCCGAAGTAGAGCGTCATCAGCGGATTGACGAAGAGCTGCCCGCCCTTGGTCCGCTCGGTGAACTGCACGTCGCCGAACTCGCCGCGCAGCGCGGCCGCCACCGAGCCGTTGACGATGCTGGGGTGCTCCGGGAAGGCGGCCCGGGCGTGCTCGACGGCGTCCAGGTAGAGCGCGCCCTCCCGGCTGCCGCGCGGGATGGAGAAGGCGCCGAGGTAGCCGCCGGCCCGGTCGATCGCCGCGAGGTTCTCCAGCACCAGGGCGTGGTTGACGCCGTGGTGGGCGTCGATGCCGAAGCCCAGGCAGGCGACCAGCCGTTCCGGCACCTCCGACAGGCCCGCCACGGCGGCCAGGCTCGCCATGTCCTCCTCGGGCGTGCCGAGTCCCGTCTCGTCGCCGCGCATCAGGATGTCGGTGCCGCCGTCCACCAGCAGGATCGCGTCCACGTCCAGGTGGGCGACCAGGGTGCGGTAGGCCTCGCGGAGCAGTCTGACGCCCACGGTCGGGAAGGCCCACACGGTGTCGGGCATCCCGTGCAGCCGCAGCCAGCGGGCCAGCGTGCGTTCCGGGAAGTAGCCTTCGGGGGCGGGGGTGTCGGGCCCGATCCTGGCCACGTCGGGCTGGTGCCAGACCTCGCCGGGCAGCCCGTAGAGGTGGGTGAAGGAGAGGTTGGCCAGGTGCACGTCCTTGCCGGCCGCCCGCAGGGCCAGGGCGATCGGGAGTCCGGCGTAGACGTCGAAACCCCCGCCGGCGCCGGCGATCAGAATCCGCTCGGCGGCCAGCAGCCGGGTGATCAGCGGGGGTTGCAGCAGAGAGGTCACCGCCGGACGGTAGCGCACGGGTGCCGGCCTCGGCCCGGAATTGTCAGTGCCGGGTGCCAGGATGCGGACATGACCCAGGATGCGGGCATGACCCGGGACACCGCGCTCACCTCCGACGTACTGCTCGAAGCCCAGGAACGGGCAGGCGAGTTGATCCGGTGCGGCTTCCAGGAGCCGGACGAGATAGCCGAGTCCCTGGTCGAGGTCCTCGACGACCAGGGGCTGACGCAGGAGGAGGCGGAGCGGATCGTCGCTCCGCTGTGGGAGGAACGGCTCGCCGAGCAGGCCCACTGGCCGGAGTTCACGGACGTGGACCGGCTGGAGCGGGCCTTCGACCTCCTGGAGGACCAGGGCATCGTCGCGGCGATGGACTTCACCTGTTGCGCCGCCTGCGGCTACGCGGAGATCGGCGGCGAGGCGGACGAGGACTCGCGGGGCTTCGTCTTCTTCCACCAGCAGGACACCGAGGCGGCCGCGGCCGGGCGCGGGCTGATGCTGCGCTACGGCGGCTTCCGCACCGGGGAGGAGTCGGACGGAGCGGAGTCGGGCGGGGAGGAGTCGGGCGGGGCGGCGGAGCAGCGGACGGTGGAGATCGGCCGGGCCGTGGTGGCCGCGGTGGAGACGGTCGGCCTTCCGGTGGAGTGGGACGGCTCGCCGCACACGGCGATCCGGGTCGCTCCGCTGGAGTGGCTCAACCGCCTGCCGGAGTAGGGGCAGGAGCGGCCGCGCGCCGGGGAGCGCTGCGGCGGAACGGTCAGCGGTTGACGTGGAGTTCGGCGTAGTGGTCGCCCTTGTCCGCCTTGCGCAGGGTCACCTTGACCCCGCCCACGGTCGACTCGCTGTCCTTGTCGACGGTCTTCTTGTCGCCGCCGATCGTCACTTCGGCGTTCTTGTCGGTGATGCGGCCGACGGTCATGTCCAACGGGTGGTCACCGCCGAAGACCTTGACGGTCTTGGAGGCGTCGGCGCCGTCGGTCCGGACGGACAGGGTGCAGCTGTTGTCGTCGAGGCAGAGGGCGACGCCGCCCTCGCAGGCGGTCAGTCCGGCGCCCAGGGTCAGGACGGCGGCCGAGACGAGCAGGGCCGGGCGACGGACGGCGGGCAGCAGGCGGCCATGGGCGCGGGTAGGAACACGGCCGCGGGTACGGGGTGCGGTGGGTGTGCTGCGGGCTGAGGTCATGGCTCCGACGGTAGGGGGTGCCGGGCCGGGCGCCATCGACCGCCGGCGGTACGCCTCCCCCGGTCGCAACCCCGGGGCGGGGACCGCCTCGACCCCGAGACGGATGGGTCGAATCCCCTAGGGGGACAAGGGAGTTGAGGACGTCGGCCGAGCATCGGGCAGTAGCTCGGCAGCGGCTCGGCAAGGGCTCGACAACGGCTCCGACGCGAGTCGGCCGCGCGCCGGTCATATGTCTCCGGCACGTGCCACGCGCGTAGATCAACGGCCCGCGAAAGGACCGGCGCTCAGTCGACCAGGCTCCCCAGGCCGCCGCCGGCCACGCCCTCGCCCGCCGCCCCCCACAGCGGCGCGGTGCAGCGCTGGTAGGTCGCCTGCCAGTGCGGCCAGTTGCGGGCCACGTCGTCGTCGCACTCGGCCAGCAGCCGCTCGACCAGCACCGGGTCGACCCCGTCCAGCAGCCAGGCCAGCGCGTCCGCCGTGCCCGGGCCGTCGGCCCCGCGCAGCAGGTCGAGCAGTTCGGCCAGGCCGCCGAGCCGGGAGCTGTCGGCCACCACCCGCTCCATCCGGGGCAGCAGCTGCCGCTCCTCGATCCGCAGGTGGGTCTCCAGCCGGGCGGCGAGGTCCTCCATCGCGTAGGCGACCGGCCAGGCGCTGCCGGTGTCCCGGCTGGCGATCCGGACCAGCGTGGTGACCCGGGTGAAGGAGTGGTCCAGGTTGTGGTGGTCGGCCTCCAGCCAGTTCAGCAGCAGGCGCAGCTCGGGCGCGAAGCGCCGCACGATCGGCCAGATCCGGGTGTCCTGCTGCTCGTGGTGGCAGGTCAGCATGGCGGTCATGAAGGTCCAGTGCCGCAGCACGGCCTCGCCCTTGTCCTCCTCCTCGGGCTGGAGCAGCCGCAGCGCGTTGGGCAGCCGCGCGAGGTCGCGGCGCAGGGCCGCGTGCACCAGCCGCAGGCCGGCGAACCGGACGGTGACCGGCTCCTCGTCCGTGGCCGGCCCGTACGCCTCCCGGGGGTCGACTCCGGGCACCGCCTGGGCGGGGACGGAGACGGCGGGCGGGGGCAGCAGGTGGATCGGCATGGCACTCTCTTCACGGCTGGTGAGGACGGAGGAGGCGGCCGGTGAGGACCGCCCCATCCAAGGTGCTCGCAGTCGATCAGAAGCGAATCAATGTCCGATTGACGCGCAGGTCACGGGCCTGCGCGGGGGCGGGGGCGGCTGCTGCGGCCGCCCCCTCCCGGGGCCCGGATCACTCCGAGGCCGGGCCCTCCAGGTTGGCGCTGAGCCACTGCAGGGTGTCCGGGATCATCTTCTTGAAGTCCGAGGTCAGGTGCTTGCCGCCGGGCTGCTCGTAGTACTGGATGGTCACCGGGGCGACGGCCTTGGCCACCCAGCTCTTGACCAGGTCCTTCTCGTAGCCGTTGGCCCCGCCGGCGGTGACGTACATCTTCACGTCAGCCTTGCCCTGGGTGATGAGGAGGTTGGGGTTGTTGGCCGCCTTCTCGGCGTCGTGGCCCTTCCACAGCCCGGAGTCCGGGACGAAGTAGCCGTCGATCGGCACGGCGGCCTTGTAGACGTCCGGGTACTGGAGGGCCATCTTGGCGCTGCAGAAGCCGCCGGTGGAGGCGCCCATCACGCCCCAGCTGTCGCGCCCCTTCAAGGTGCGGAAGTTGGCGCGGACCCAGGCCGGGATGTCCTCGGCCATCCAGGTGCCCATCTTCGGCTGGCCCGGGATGTCGGAGCAGTCCAGCGCGTTCTTCTCGTCGCTGTTGAAGTTCTGCACCGGCATGATCATGATGAACGGGTGGGCCTTGCCCTGCTTGGCCAGCTGCTCGTCCGCCTCCTGGATCGGCAGCTGGTTGTCGGTCCAGGTGTTGTAGCCGTTGCTCTGGCCGCCCGCGTAGAGGGTCAGCACCGGGAAGCCGGTCTTGGCGAACTTGGGGTCGTTGTACTCGGGCGGCAGCCAGACCCAGACCTGGCCGGTGACGCCGGACTTCGCGCCGGTCACCTTGGTCATCATGATCGGGCCGGCGCCGGTGTCCCGGACCTTGTTGAGGCTGGCGGCCGGGCCGGTCGGCATCAGCACCTTCCCGTTGCCCGGGGTGGGCTGGTCGGCGGTGGGCGTCCCGGGGACGGCGCTGCCCGTGGCGCTCGCGCCGCCCGTGCCGGTGGTCGCCGCCGGGGTGCCGTCGGCCGAGGAACCGTTCCCCTTCCCGCCGTCGGACCCTCCGCAGGCCGCGAGCGAGGCGGCCAGGGTGAGCACGGCGGCGCCGGTCAGGACGGCACGGGAACGGGACGACTGCCTAAGCACGGTGAGGACTCTCCGACCGATGTCGCGCCCGGTCCGTCTGACCGGGCGGCGGCCCCCCGGTGGGGCCGGACAGGCCCGGGGGCGCGGGCGCTGTGCGGTCCCCGGAGCGGTGGTGCGCCGTCCGTCGCGGAAGGGCACCTCCCTGCGATCTTATGACGTGGCCCGGGGCGGGCCGGTTGCGAGGTGGCCACCGGAAATCCAATGTTTGTTCGCGATCAGGTAAAGGTCTTCACCGCGCCCGCCGGACGGCGGGGGCCGCCCGGCGGGGAGCACGGGCACCGGCCCGTCCGGCCGTCCGGGTTTTGGACGCTTTGCCCAGTGACGGTGGCCCGCACATCCGGAACGATCGCTCCGGCACCCTCTTCGACCGGATCCGGGAAGAGTGTGACCGTACCGGTACCGAGCCACCGAGCCACCGAGCCGTCGAGCCGTCGAGCCACCGAGGAGAGCGCCATGCTGGAGCAGATCGCCGTCGTCACCGGAGCCGGGAGCGGGGTCGGCCGGGCCGTCGCGGTGGAGCTGGCCGCGGCCGGCTGGCGGCTGGTGCTGGCCGGGCGCCGGGCCGAGCAGCTGCACGCGACGGCCGCGGCCTTCCCCCGGGGCGTGCTGCCCGCCGACGTGGTGCCGACCGACGTCACCGACCCGGCCGCGGTGGACGCGCTGTTCGCGACGGCCGTCGGACACCACGGCCGGGTGGACCTGCTCTTCAACAACGCGGGGACCTTCGGCCCGGCCGTCCCGGTGGACGAGCTGGCGGTCGAGGACTGGCGGGCGGTGGTCGACCTCAACCTGACCGGCGCCTTCCTCTGCGCCCGGGCCGCCTTCCGGCAGATGCGGGCGCAGTCCCCGCAGGGCGGCCGGATCATCAACAACGGCTCGATCTCCGCGCACGTCCCGCGCCCGCAGTCGATCGCCTACACCGCGACCAAGCACGCGGTCACCGGCCTGACCAAGTCGCTCTCGCTGGACGGCCGCCCGTACCGGATCGCCTGCGGCCAGATCGACATCGGCAACGCGGCGACCGACATGACGGCCGCGATGAGCGCCGGGGTGCGGCAGGCGGACGGCCGGATCGCGCCCGAGCCGACCATGGACGTGGCGGACGTGGCCCGCACCGTGCGGCACATGGCGGCGCTGCCGCTGGAGGCCAACGTGCAGTTCGCCACCGTGATGGCGACGGCGATGCCGTACATCGGGCGGGGCTGAGGCCCGCCCGCCGGAGCGCCCGTCCTCCAGCTCGCCCGCCCGCCGGAGCGCCCGGCGGCGGAGCGCTCACTCGTCGTGCGAGTGGCGGTACCGCAGCCCGCAGCCCCGCCGCTCCAGCCGGTAGACGCTGGTGGTCGGCCAGTACTCGCCGTCCTCCACGACGGGCAGTTCGGCGCGCAGCACCATCCGCAGGGCGGGCGGCGGGGCGGTGGCGTGGACCCGCTTGCGGTGGCCGTCCCAACGGCCGCCGCACAGTTCGAGGTCCAGGACGAGGGGGGTGGCTCTCATCCCGTGATGGTGCCAGCGCCACCTCCGCCCGGGAGGTCCGGGACGGCGCCGCCACTCACACCTGGGACCCCCCGGGCGCCGGGGGGGTGGTGGGGGGCCGCGTCGGGGGGGGGGGGATCGGCGGGCCGGGGGGTGTTGGGGGGGGGGTACCGCGCCCCGGCCCGGGGGGCGCCCGGGTTGGCCGG
>NZ_JBHYGR010000011.1:57512-112187 GCF_042738155.1 Kitasatospora sp. NPDC059088
CGGTGGGTGGGGGGCGCGCCCCCCCCCCCCCCCCGGCGCCCCCGCGGCGGGGTGGGGGGCCCGGGGGGTCCCAGGTACGGGCAGAGGGCTACGGCCGCCAGGTGTCGTTCAGGGTGACGTTCCCCGGACCCGGCACGGTCGCCGCCCGGTTGGCCCCGGACTCCCAGGTCACCGCCCCGCTCGCGTCCTTGCGCAGGTACTTGTACTGGAAGGAGGTGCCGGCCGGCAGCGAGAGCGCCAGCGACCAGACCGGGTATCCGGCCGAGGACAGCGGCAGCGCCTTGGCCGGGTCCCAGCCGCCGAGCGCCGCGGCGCCACCGACCACGTACAGGTTCTGCCCGTACGAGGTGGTCGCGTTGACGTTGAAGGAGGCGCCGGACACCGCCGTGCCGGGCTGGACGTACAGCGCCACCGCGTCGCCCGCGCCGACCGTCGCGGTGAACTGCCCGTTGGCGCCCACCTGGTAGGTCGGGCCGGTGCAGCCCCCGCCGGGCTGCGGGTCGCCGTGCTGGACGTCGCAGTACGTCCCGGCCGGCAGTCCGGTCTGGAAGGTCTGGGTGATCGCGCCGCTCTCGTGGTTGATCGCGACGTAGCCCCGGTTGCCGCGGCCGAAGGCGATCGCGTTGTTGCCGTTGGACCACCAGCTGGTCACCCCGGTGCCGGCGACGGCGTTGCGGAAGCCGACCATGTTGGCGATCTGCCGCCAGGCGTGGGTGCAGTTCCAGCCGTCCTGGTAGCAGGCGTTGACGGTGCCGCCGTTGGGCGGGCCGTCGTCGTTGCCGCTGAAGCCGTAGCCCGAGTAGACGTTGGGCGAGCCGTAGGTCGAGGCCAGCAGGAAGACGTTGGCCAGGGTGTAGGTGCTGCCGTAGGTGTAGTTGAGGGTGGAGCCGTTGCGCTCGGTGTCCCAGTTGTCGACGAAGCTGCGCGCCTGGTCGCTCGGCAGGTAGCCCCAGGAGGCGCCCCAGGTGCTGAGGCTTGCGAGCTTGTCGGCGGTGAACACGCGCTTGAGGTCGGTGCCGACCCGGAACTCGTCGACGTCGCCGTTGCCGGTGTACTCGGTGGGCTGGACGGGCTCGCCGGCGCCGTAGATGACCTCCTGCACCCAGTAGGCCTTGGGGTTGGCCGTCTTGGCCTTGATGGCGGCGAGGTCGGCGGCGGCGATGTGCTTGGCGGCGTCGATCCGGTAGCCGTCGACGCCGAGCGAGCCGAGGTCGTCCAGGTAGTGGGCGATGGTGCTCCGGACGTAGTCGCTGCCGGTGTCCAGGTCGGCGAGGTTGACCAGCTCGCAGTTCTGGACGTTGCCGCGGTCCTGGTAGTTGGTGATCGGCTGGCGACAGGTGTGGAAGTCCTGGTCCTGGTACGTGCCGGGGTAGTTGTACTTGGTGTACGCGGTGCCGCCGGTGCCGGTGCCGGAACCGGCCGTCATGTGGTTGACGACGGCGTCGGCGATCACCTTCACCCCGGCCGCGTGGCAGGTGTCCACCATGTTCTTGAAGGACGTGCGGTCGCCGAGCCGTCCGGCGATCTTGTAGCTGACCGGCTGGTACGAGGTCCACCACTGCGGGCCCTGGATGTGCTCCTGGGGCGGCGACACCTCGACGAAGCCGTAGCCCTTCGGGCCGAGGGTGGTGGTGCAGGCCTGGGCGACCGAGTCGAAGCGCCACTCGAAGAGGGTGGCGGTGACGTCCTTGCCGTTGTTCGCGGGCGGGGCGGCCTGCGCGGCGGGGGCGCCGAGGGCGGTGCCGAGCGAGAGGGCGAGCGCCGCCGAGGCCGCGAGCGCGCCGGCCGTGCGGGCGGGCCGGCGGGTGCGGGCGGGCCCGCGGGTGGGGGTGGTGACCACGTTGTCTCCTGGGGGTGGCTGGGGTGGGGGCAGCCGGGGTGAAGTCTGCAAGAAGCTTCTGTAACTTGCCGGAAACTTGCAGCGCTGAACCTAGGGCGACCGGAACAGGCCGTCAAGGTCCCAGGAGATTCGTTTCTGCATCGACACGGAGCGGAGCACAGCCGAGGCACGGCCGGAGCGTTCCCCGGAGCACGACAAGGGCCCGGCGGCCGTAGCCGCCGGGCCCCTCACCTGCCCTGGTTCACCGGTCCCTCAGGAGCCGGTGCGACCTCAGCCGGTCTGGACGGAGGTGTCGTCGATCACGAAGCTGGTCTGCAGCGACGAGTCCTCGGTGCCGGTGAACTTCACGGTGACCGTCTGGCCCGCGTAGGCCGAGAGGTCGAAGGTGCGCTGCTGGTAGCCGGCCGCGGCGTCCACGTTCGAGTAGGTCTTGAGCGTGGTGCCGTTGACCGAGACGGCCAGCTTGTCGTACGCGGTGCTGCCGGTCTCGGCGGTGTCGATGTGCAGCCAGAAGCTCAGCGTCGCCTTGCAGCCCGCCGGGATGCTCACCGTCTGGGACAGCGTGTCGGTGTGGGTGCTGCCGTAGCCGTCCAGGTACGCCTTCCAGCTACCACCGTGCGACGGCTCGGACGAACCGTTGTCGATCACACCGCTCGAAGCCGTCCACGGCGACGCCGTCCCGGTCTCGAAGCCCGGGTTGCCGAGCAGCTGCGCCGGGGTGCAGGAACCGCCGCCACCACCGGTGACCGTCCAGGCGAAGCTGGTGCCGGCCGACTTGCCGGCCGCGTCGGTGACGGTGACGGTGACGCTGGAGCTGCCCGCGGTGGCGGCGGTGCCGGAGATCAGGCCGGTCGAGGAGTTGATCGACAGGCCGGCCGGCAGCCCGGTCGCGCTGTAGGACAGCGGGGCGGTGCCGCCGGAGGCGTTGATCTGCAGGTTGACCGAGCCGCCCACCGCGGTGGACTGGTCACCGGGGTTGCCCACCGAGACGGCGGCGCCGGCCGGCTTGGTGAGCAGGCAGCCGGGCACGGTGAGGTCGACGGTCCGGGCGGAGTTGACGCAGGTGGTGAACCAGTAGGTCTCCTCGCCGTAACTCTGGCCCTTGAAGGCCTTGGTGGAGCCGTCGGCGGCGACCTCACAGGGGTTGTTGAGGGTGCACATCTCCCCGTCGTCGTTGCCGGTGTTGTTGATGCCGACGATCCGCCCGCTCGCGGAGTCGATGATCGGCGAACCGGAGGTGCCGTGGGTGGTGTTGCAGCCGGAGCTGTAGCGCAGCGAGTCGTGCCAACTCCACTGGTCCTCGCGCAGGGTGGGCACGAACCCGTTGACGGAGCAGTTCCACACCTGCTTCCAGTACGAGGACGGTATGTACATCGACGAGCCGTCGACCGGGTGGGCGTCGTTGATGGTGAGGGCGGTGGCGCCGTACTTGGAGGTGATCGAGGCGAAGGTGTCGGTGAGTTCGTAGAGGGCGACGTCGGTGCCGGTCATCGTCGCGTAGATCACCTTGTCGCCCTGGACGGTGCCGAGGCTGTTGCCCGCGCCGTCCAGCAGGGTGCCGCTGCGGCTGGCGCTGACGTTCTGGATGACCTGGCCGTAGGGGGGCATGGACGGCAGGCAGTGCCCGTTGGTGAGCATCATGGCCCGGTCGCCGGAGGCCGAGGTGGGGAACCGGACGAGCGAGGCGGAGCAGTCGTCCAGGGCGATGGTCGACGTCAGGTCGGCGGCCTGGACGGCGTGGGCGGGGGCGGCGGCGAGGACCAGCCCTCCGGCGACGACGGCGCTCGCACCGGCCATCGCGACAAGTCTCTTGAACATGGCTCTCCTTGTGGGGGATCGCGGGCCGCCCGGCTGGTCGCCGAGGCCCACGCCCGCACGAAAGTGCCATGGTCACTTCAAGCGGTCAACAGTTCCCGCACAACTCGCCACCCCAGGGGCCGGGTTGTGCCATCGTTTGGCAACAACCCGTCCTGGTATGCCCGTTACGGGACGAACCCATGAACGCTACGGCTGAGCGAGGGGATCGGACTTCATCCACTGGACGTCGCGCCGATCCTTGCCGTCCGGCGAGATCACGGTGAGGGTCCAGATCGTGCCGCCCCGGTCCGGCGTGAAGTCGTGCGTGCCGGTGAACCTGGCGAACGCGCAGCCCTGGGTGAACTGCTTCGCGCCGGAGTCCCAGTCCACGCCGGTGGTGTAGTAGAAGTCGTACACGCCGTCCGCGATGCCCTCGATGGTGGCCTGCTGCCCCTTGGCCACGTACACCGAGGCCACCGCGGTGCCATTGGCGGCGAGCGTGAAGACCGCGTCCGTCTGCCCGGTGTTGTCGACCTTCACCACGCCCTTGCCGCCCTTGCCGCCCTCCTGGACCACGGTGCCGTTGTCCAGGCTGCGCGCCTGCGTCTGCGGCTTGGGCAGCTCCGGCACGGCGAAGGCGGTCCGGTAGCCGGCCGCCGCCAGCTTGGCGAGGGCCGCCGAGACCCCGGCCACCCCTTGGGCGGCGCCGAACTGCGCCAGTCCGCCACCGGCGGAGCACACCTTGTGCTCCGAGATGTCCTTCCGGACGGGCTCGGTGTCGGTGGCGAGCGTGGCCAGGGCGGTGGCCAGGTCGGCCCGCGCCGCCGTGGCGCCGGAGGGCGCGGTGGTGGCGTTCACGTTCCGCACGGCCCGGTTGGTGTCGGACGCCAGGTGGGTGAGCGCGGTGTCGAGGTCGAGGGCGCTCTTGGCCGAGGCCGCCTTGCCGAAGTCGGCTCCGACCGGCGCCAGGGCCTGGTCGAGCGCCGTCCCGAACGGCGTCGCCGCGGCGGACGGCGAGGCGCTCGACACAGCCGCGCCGCCGCCCCCGCCCGAGCACGCCGCCAGCAGCAGCGCCGCACCAACGGCCAGACCGGATCTGCCCACGGACCCCGAGAACTTCACAACCCCACCTCAACGCTGCCGGGCGCGCACTCCGCGCGCACACGGGGCGCCATGGTGCCGATCACGAACCGCCCTGGTCAAGCGGTTTCGGACGGCCGCCGGAAGGGGCCGTCCGGCCGGACGCTACAGCTGCGGGAAGGAGTTCGGGTCCACGTCGTTGGTCTCGGCGTTGCCGTCGACCACCGGCTGGAGGGTGATCGACCAGGACGTCGAGGTGCGGCCGGTCTCGTACGGGAAGGTGTCCTCGAACTTGGTGAACGCGCAGCTCCGGGTGAAGGACTTGGCCGCGGAGTCCCAGTCCGCCCCTTGGGAGACGTAGACGTCGTACGTCCCGTCCTCCACGCCCTGGACGGCGGCCTTCTGTCCCTTGGCCACGAACATCGAGTGCACCGCCTTGCCGCCCAGCACGAGCGAGACGACCGCGTCCGCCTTGCTGCCGTTGTCGACCTTGAACTCGCCGTAGCCGTGCAGCTTCCCCTTGCTGATCATCGTGCCGTTGTCCAGCGAGCGGGACTGCTGCTTGGGCAGCTGGGGGACGGTGAGGTTCGCCGCGTAGCCGGCCGCCGTCAGTTTCGCCAGGACCGCCGGTACGGACTTCAAGCCCTCGCCCGCGCCCAGCTGGGCCTCGGCCGAGTCCAGTGCGCAGACGTTCCGGGACTTGATGCCGAGACGGACATCCGTCGCGTCGGACTGGAGCACGCTCAGCGCGTTCGCCAGGTCGTGCCGGTCCCCGGTGACCGCAGCGGGGGCGTCCGCCACGTTCAGCGCCCTGGAGGCGTCGTGCGCGGCGGTGCTGAGGGCGCTCATCACGGCCTCGAGGTCGCTCAGGTTCTTGGCCCCGGGGATCCGGGCGAGCGCGTTGTCGACCGGCTCGATGTTCTTGCTGAGCACCGGGCCGAACGCCACCGCGCTCGTCGTGGCCCCGGGCCCGGGCCTGCCCGCCGTCGTTCCGCCCGAGCACGCCGCGAGCAGCAGCGCCGAACCGATGGCCAGGCCGGCCTTGCCGATGGACTTCATGACCCCACCCCATGTCACCCGGCACGCGCACCGCGCGCACACCCCGCGACATGGTCCCGAGTACGAACCACCCCGGTCAATCCGTTTCCGGCGACCACCCGCGGGGGCCGTCCCGCCCCGCCCGGCGGGGTCGACGCCGGGGTCAACTACGATCGGGCACGTGCTCAGCCTCACCGGACTCCCCCTCCAGGTCATCACGTCGGTCATCGCGATCGTCGTCTTCGCCGCCACCATGTGGTTCTGGCCCAAGTTCGGTGGCAAGGGCTGGAAGTCCTGGCTGGGCCGGATCGGCGCCTTCCTGGCCACCCAGCTGTCGGTGCTGGCCGCGATGGGCCTGATCGCCAACAGCTACTTCGGCTTCTACAGCTCCTGGACCGACCTGCTCGGCACCAGCGGCGGCCTCGGCACGGTGGTCGACCACCAGCCGAACGCCTCCGGGGTGTCCGTCACCGGCGAGCAGAAGTTCTACTCGTCCCAGGGTTCGGAGCCGGACCGCTCCGGGATGATCCAGAAGGTCGACGTCAAAGGGGCCGGCACCGGCCTGAGCACCGAGGCGTACGTCTACCTGCCGCCGCAGTACTTCCAGCCGGGCTTCGCCAAGCAGCGCTTCCCGATGGCCGTGGTGCTGACCGGCTACCCGGGCACCCCGGAGAAGCTGATCTCGCTGATGCAGTACCCGGCGTCCACCCTCGACGCCATCGAGCAGAAGAAGCTGCCGCCGACCATCCTGGTGATGACCCGCCCCACCCTCGTCGACAACCGCGACACCGAGTGCGTCGACGTGCCGAACGGCCCCCAGGTCGAGACCTTCTTCACCAGCGACCTGCCCAAGGCCCTCGCCACCACCTACCGGATCGGCACCGACCCCTCCAACCGGGCCGTGATCGGCAACTCCACCGGCGGCTACTGCGCGCTCAAGTTCGCCCTGCGCAAGCCCGACTCCTACCCGGCCGCGGTCGCGCTCTCCGGCTACTACAGCGCCGCCCACGACCCGACCACCGGCGACCTGTTCGGCGGCAACGACAAGCTCAAGCAGGAGAACGACCTGCTGTGGCGGCTCAAGAACCAGCCGGCCGCCCCGGTCTCGCTGCTGCTGACCACCGCGAACGACGAGAACAACTACGACGACACCAAGGCCATGGTCGCCGCCTTCAAGGCGCCCACCAAGATGTCCACGATCACCCTGGACACCGCCGGCCACAACTTCCACACCTGGACCCGGGAGATCCCCCCGGCCCTGGAGTGGCTGGGCAAGCACATCACCATGCCGGCCGCCGCCTGAGCGGCCCGACGGGACCAGCGGCCCGACCGCCCGAGCCCGACCGGACGAGAGCCCCCTGACTCCGCCTCCGGACGGGTGAAACCGGGCAGATCACACCCGCCTCACAGCCGTATCTCACGGTTCTCTCAGCCACGCCACGCACGGTATGGCGCATGACCACGAGCAGCTACTCCCCTCCGGCCGGCGATCCGTGGCCCGAGGCCGCGAACTACCCGCCACCGGAGGCGCCGCGGCCGGACCCGGCGCCGCTCTTCCCCGAGCAGCCCCTGCCGACGACCGGCCCCAAGGGCCCGGCCTCCTGGTCCGGACGGCTGCGCACCCTCCCGGCCCGCGCCTGGCGCGGGCGCGCGGACGACCCGCGCTGGGTGCGCCCGGCCCTGCTGGCGCTGATGGCCGCGACGGTCGTGCTCTACCTGTGGGGCCTGGGCGCCTCCGGCTGGGCCAACGCCTTCTACTCGGCGGCCGTGCAGGCCGGAAGCCAGAGCTGGAAGGCCTTCTTCTTCGGCTCCTCCGACGCCGGCAACTTCATCACCGTCGACAAGCCCCCGGCGTCCCTGTGGCCGATGGCGCTGTCGGTGCGGCTGTTCGGCCTCTCCTCCTGGTCGATCCTGGCCCCGCAGGCGCTGATGGGCGCCGCCACCGTGGGCGCGCTGTACGCGACGGTGCGCCGCCGCTTCTCCCCGCTCGGCGGCCTGCTGGCGGGCGCCGCGCTGGCGCTCACCCCGGTCGCGGCGCTGATGTTCCGCTTCAACAACCCGGACGCGCTGCTGGTGCTGCTGCTGACCCTGGCCGCGTACGGGATGGTGCGGGCGGTCGAGACGGCGAGCACCCGCTGGCTGCTGTTCACCGGCGCGATGTTCGGCTTCGCCTTCCTCACCAAGACGCTGGCGGCCTTCCTGATCCTGCCCGCGTTCGCGGTGATCTACCTGGTCGTGGCGCCCACCGGCTTCTGGCGGCGGCTGCGGCAGACCCTGCTCGCGGGCGTGGCCGTGGTGGTCGCCGGCGGCTGGTGGGTGGCGGTCGTGGAGCTGCTGCCGGCCTCGGCCCGCCCGTACGTCGGCGGCTCGCAGGACAACGACTTCCTGTCGCTGACCTTCGGCTACAACGGCCTCGGCCGGGTCGACGGCAACGAGCGCGGCAGCGTGGGCGGCGGCGGCCGGATGCCCGCCGGGCTCGACCTGCCGGGCGGCGCCGGGCACAGCCGGGGCTGGGGCCAGACCGGCATCACCCGGCTGTTCGGCAGCGACATCGGCGGGCAGATCGCCTGGCTGCTGCCGGCAGCGCTGATCCTGCTGGTGGTCGGCCTGTGGGCGACCCGCCGCTACGCCCGTCCGGACACGGCCCGCGCGGCCTTCCTGGTCTGGGGCGGCTGGCTGGTCTCCACCGCGCTGATCTTCAGCTTCATGTCCGGGATCTTCCACCAGTACTACACGGTGGCGCTGGCCCCGGCCGTCGCGGCGCTGTTCGGCATGGGCGTGGACGGCCTGTGGCGGGCCCGGCACCGGCTGCCGTACGCACTGCTGCTGGCCGGCGTGCTCGCGGTGACGGCCGGGTGGGCGTTCGTCCTGCTCGGGCGCAGCTCCGACTTCCTGCCCTGGCTGCGCTGGGCGGTGCTGGTCGGCGGACTGGCGGCCGCGGGGGCGCTGGTCGCCGGGCAGGTGGCAGGCCGGGTCTCCGGACGGACGGGCGCGCGGATCGCCTCGGTGGCGGGCCTGGTGGGCCTGGCGGCGGCGCTCGGCGGTCCGGCCGCGTACGCGGTGGACACCGTGGGCACCGCGCACAACGGCTCGATCATCACGGCCGGTCCGTCCGTGAAGGGCGCGGGCTTCGGGCCGGGCTCCTTCGGCAAGGGCGGCAAGGGCGGCCGGGGCTTCCCGGGCGGCTTCGGCGGCGGCCAGGGCGGCCAGGGTCAGGGCGGCCAGGCCGGCCAAGGTGGTCAGGGCGGTCAGGGCGGCTTCGGCGGGCGGGGTGGACAGGGCGGCCACGGCTTCCCGGGCGGTCAGAACGGCCAGGGTGACCAGGGCGGTCAGGGCGGCTTCAACGGCGGCTCCGGCCGGGGCGCCGACGGCACCGCCCCCGGCGGCCGCCACGAGCGCGGCGCGGGCGGGTCCACCGGCTCCGGCGGCGCCTCCGGTACGCCCGGCTTCCCCGGGTTCCCCGGCGGCGGCCAGGACCCCGAGGGCGCGGGCGGCCCCGGCGGCTTCGGCGGCGGCATGGGCGGCGGCATGGGCGGCCTGCTCGGCGGCACCAAGGTGAGCGACGAGGCGAAGTCCCTGCTCTCGCAGGACTCCGGCCAGTACACCTGGGCGGCCGCCACCACCGGTTCGCAGAACGCCGCGAGCTACCAACTCGCCACCGGCAAGCCGGTGATGGCGCTCGGCGGCTTCAACGGCACGGACCCCTCGCTCAGCCTGGCGGGCTTCCAGAAGTACGTCCAGGAGGGGAAGGTGCACTGGTTCATCGGCGGCGGCTCGCACCGCGGCTTCGGCGGCGCCGGCGGGGCGGGCGGCGAGGGCGCCGAGGGCGACCAGCAGACCGAGTCGGCGCAGATCGAGGCCTGGGTGACCAGCCACTTCACCGCCAAGACGGTCGGTGGCACCACCTTCTACGACCTGACGGCCCCGAAGGCCTGATCCGGTCGGTCCGACCCGGGCTCCGGGAACCCTGACCCGGAGCCCGAACTCCCCAGGGGGCGTGCCGCGTTCGCGCGGTACGCCCTCTTTCGCGTGCCCCTTTCGCCTGCCCCTTCGCCTGCCCCTCTCACGGGTCCCTTTCACGGGCCCGTCCCACGGGCCCCCACGGGCCCGGCACGACGCCCCGTCAGTCGGAGCCGCAGCGCGCCCCGGCGGCGGGCAGCACCCCGTCCACCAGGTAGGCCTCGGCGGCGTCGCGCGCGCAGGAGCTGTGGTACCAGGACATGTGCCCGTCGCCGTCGCGGGTGAGCAGCACGCCGTGCTGCAACCCGGCCGCCATCCGCTGCGCCCACACGTAGGGGGTGATCGGGTCCTCCGTCCCGCCGATCACCAGGACCGGGGCGCTGCCGGGCGCCGTCACGGTGTGCGGCCGCTCGGTGGACCGGTACGGCCAGGGGCGGCAGTCGGGTTCGAGCAGGGTGATCCGGGTGTCGTGGCGGCTGGTGAGCGGGGCCCGGGCGGCGAGGTCGGCGAGGGCGGTGCGCAGGTCGGCGTCGCTGGGGGCGAGCGGGGCGTCGGCGCAGTGGATGGCCGCGAAGGCGTCCGCGGAGTTCTCGTAGTGGCCGTCGTCGTCGCGGCCGGCGTTGCCGTCGGAGAACCGGAGCAGTTCGTCGCCCTCGCCGCGGGTGAGCGCGGGGTCGAGGGCGGAGCGCAGCCGCGACCAGCTGCCGTGGCCGTCGGCGAGGGTGTCGATGACGACGCCCCAGCCGAGGGAGGCGGTGACGGTGCGGCCGTCGTGGGTGGGCAGCGGGTGGTCCTTGAGGCCGTCGAGGAAGTCGGCGAGCCGCCCGGGGGCGGCGGCCGGGTCGGTGCCGAACGGGCAGTCGGCGCCCTCGGCGGTGCAGGCGATGGCGAAGGCGCGGAAGCCGGCCTCGGTGGCGGCGGCCTGTTCGACGTCGAGGTGCATCAGGTCGGTGCTGCGTTCGACGGCGCCGTCGAGGACGAGCCGACCGGTGCGGTCGGGGAACTCCTCGGCGTAGAGGACGCCGAGGTAGGTGCCGTAGGAGAGGCCGAGGAAGTCGAGCTTGCGCTCGCCGAGGGCGCTGCGCAGCACGTCCATGTCGCGGGCGCTGTTGCGGGTGCCGAGGAACGGCAGGATGTCGGCGTACTTGGCCCGGCAGGCGTCGGCGAGGACCCGGCCTCGGTCGTAGGCCGGGTCGTCGGTGCGCATCGACTGCTCGCGGGTGCGGTCGTCCAGGCAGTCGATCGGCAGGGTGGCGCCGGAGCCGCGCGGGTCGAAGCCGACCACGTCGAAGCGGTCGCGCATCGGGCCCTGGCCGTCCTTCCAGCCCCGGGCCATGTTGGCACCGGAGTTGCCGGGCCCGCCGGGGTTGACCAGCAGGGCGCCGATCCGGTGGGCGGGGTCGGCGGCGGGCACCCGGGCGACGGCGACGTCGATGCTGCGGCCGCCGGGGTCGGCGTAGTCCAGCGGGGCCTTGAGGGTGGCGCACTGGACGGCGGTTGCGGCCGCCTCCGCGCCGTCGGCGCCCGCGTCGCCGCCCGCGCCGTCGCAGGGTGCCCAGGCGAGCCGCTGGTCGTAGTACGCCTGCAGCGCCGGGGAGGCGCTGGTGGGCGCCCGCTCGGCGAGCGGCGGGCGGCTGGTCGGCGCGGCCGCGGGGCGTGCGCCGCCGGGGCCGGAGCAGCCGGCGGCCAGGGCGAGGAGCAGGGCGGCGAGGGCGGGCAGGGCGCGTCGCCGCAGGCGGGGGGTCATCGGGGGCACCGCCCACGAATACCATCCGGGGCACCGCCGGGGCATCTCGCCCGCTGCCCCCGGCCGCCTCCTTGGCACTTCCTTAGCGCCGCCGCGCCGCCGCGCCGCTGCGCCGCCACGAGGCCTCGCCGCCTCGCGGTACGACCGGCGAAGGAGGATCGTTTCCTCACCCGCCGCACTGCTGGAGCATCGCCTTCTTGTCCGCCTCGGTGACCGGCAGCTGGTACTTGAGCGAGACCTGGGCGAAGCGCACCGCGTACGAGCAGCGGATCTCGGTGCTGGCGGGCAGCCAGTCGGCCGGGCCGGAGTCGCCCTTGGAGGCGTTCTGCGAGCCGTCGGCGGGGATCAGGTTGAGCGGGTCGTTGGCGATCCGGACCCGCTTGGCCTTGTCCCACGTGGCGGCGCCCATCTGCCAGTCGTAGGACAGCGGCATCACGTGGTCGATCTGGATCTTCGACGCCTGCTGCTTGGTCCACTCGACGGTCCGGCCGGTGTACGGGTCGTGGATGGTCATCGCGGTGACTACGCAGTCCGAGCCGTCCTTGCGCTCGACACCGCTGCCGTCGCGGGCCAACAGGTCGTTGCGGGTGTCGCACTTGTTGCCGCCGTACGGGACGCCCTCGACGCTGTCCGTCCAGGCGGGGCCGAACTCGTTGCGGTCGTAGCCGTCCTTGGGACCGGTACGGGCGGTGGCCACCTTGGCGATCAGCTCCCGGCCCGCCTTCTGCTCCTCCGGGGTGGTCAGCGGCGCCAGGCCGGGCTTGGTGCCGTCCGGGTTCTGCAGCGGGCTGGTGCCGGTGCCGACGGCGGACGGTCCGGACCCGCCCGGCGACTTCCCGCCGCGGCCCTCGACCAGCCAGCCGACCAGGGCGAGCAGGCATATCAGGAACACGGTGGCGGCGGACAGCCAGGTACGGCGGGCGGGCACGGAGAACTCCCGGGATCAGGGGCGGGTTGACGGCGAACCAGCAGACCAGCCACCCCAAGAGAAGGTCAAGCCGACGCCACGGGGAGCCCAGGAGCATGTCGAAGCTCACACTCCGTCGACTCCGGCCGCCCGGGCCCCATCCGGGTCCCCGTCACCGCCCGCATGCCCGTCCGCATCCCCGTCCGCGCCCGGGAGTTCAGCCCCCGATCGCCGACATCGGCCGGTCCGGCCGGACGAACCCGGCGCTGCCGATGGCGTGTCCGGGCCCCTTGCCCGTCACCGAGGCCCGCCAGGCCTCCTCGATCCGCCCGTCGTCCGCGCCCCCGCGCAGCAGCGCGCGCAGGTCCGACTCCTCGGTCGCGAACAGGCAGTTGCGCAACTGCCCGTCGGCCGTCAGCCGGACCCGGTCGCAGCCCCCGCAGAACGGCCGGGTGACGGAGGCGATCACCCCGATCACCGTGTCCGTCCCGGCGACCCGCCACTCCTCCGCCGGGGCGTTGCCGCTGCGCCCGACCGGCACCAGGTCGAAGCGCTCGCCGAGCCGGGCCAGCACCTCCTCGGCCGTCACCATCGCGGCGCGGTCCCAACTCCCCTGCGCGTCCAGGGGCATGGACTCGATGAAGCGCATCCGGTAGCCGTGCTCGACGGCGAAGGCCGCCAACTCCGGTATCTCGTCGTCGTTCACGCCGCGCACCGGCACGGCGTTGACCTTCACCGGGTCCAGCCCGGCCGCCTTGGCCGCCGCCAGGCCCGCGAACACGTCGGCGATCCGGTCCCGCCGGGTGAGCTCCGCGAACCGGTCCGCGCGCAGCGTGTCCAGGCTGACGTTCACCCGCCCCAGCCCGGCCTCCCGCAGCGCGACCGCGGTCCGGGCCAGACCGATCCCGTTGGTGGTCAGCGACAGCTCCACGCCCAGCGCGGCCAGCCGCCCGACCAGGCCCGGCAGCCCCCGCCGCAGCAGCGGCTCCCCGCCGGTCAGCCGCACCGAGCGCACCCCCAGGCGCTGCGCCGCGATCCGCACCAGCCGCACCACCTCGTCGTCCCCGAGCGTGTCCGCCCGGGGCAGCCAGTCCAGCCCCTCGGCCGGCATGCAGTACGTGCAGCGCAGATTGCAGCGATCGGTCAGGGAGACCCGCAGATCGGTGTGGACCCGTCCGAAGCGGTCCACCAGCGGGCGCGGTGCGGTGTTCATCGCCCCAGTACAGGGGCAAGCGGGCCGCGGGACCAGCGGCCGAACCGCCGGGGACCGCCCGCGACCTGCGCCTTCGCCTTGTGGATTCGTACAAGCGCCGAACGGCTGCGCGACCGGGCCCCGACCGGGCAGGCTGGGCGCATGCAGACCACACCGCCCGCCGTCCCGGCCCTCGTCCTCGCCGCCGGGGGCGGACGCCGGCTCGGCGGGCGGCCCAAGGCGCTGATCCGGTACGCGGGCCGGCCGCTGGTGGAGCACGCGGTGGCCACCGTCCGGGCCGGCGGCTGCCCCGACGTCACTGTGGTGCTGGGCGCGGACCGCGAGCGGGTGCGCTCCACCGCGCACCTGCCGGGCTGCCGGCTGGTCGCCAACCCGGACTGGGCCGAGGGCATGGGCTCCTCGCTGCGGGCCGGACTGGCCGCACTGCCGCTGCGGGCCCCGGCGGTGCTGGTGATGCTGGTGGACACCCCCGGCGTCACCCCGGCCGCGGTCGCCCGGCTGCTGGCCGCGCACCGGGCCGGCGCCGACCTGGCCGCCGCGGCGTACGGCGGACGGCGCGGACACCCGGTGCTGATCGGCGCGCGGCACTTCGCCGAGGCCGCCGAGGGCGCGTCCGGGGACGCCGGGGCCCGCGCCCTGCTGGCGGCGCACGCCGGGGAACTCGTCCTGGTCGAGTGCGCGGACGTCGCCGTCCCCGACGACCTGGACACCCCCGCCGACCTGGCCCGCTGGTCCGTCGACCGACCACCCCGCTGACGCCGGCCGCGCATCCTCCCCGCGGAGGGGCCCGGCCTCGCCCGTACCGGCGACCGGCCCCTGATCCGTCCCTGATCCGTCCCTGAGGATTGCCCCATTCCGCGCCCGAAGCCGGACGTTTCGGGGAGCATGGGAACCAACCACCCCGACCCGACACCGACGGACGGAGCCCGCGATGGCAGGACTGCCCGACGACTTCACCGGACACGACCCCGCGCGGTCGGGGCCGGGGGCGGGCGGTGGCGCCCGGGCGATCCGCTGCCCCGCCTGCCGCCGCGAGCACCTGTACGAGCCGCCGTCGCTGCCGTGTCCGTGCGGCGCCTCGCTGAAGGTCCCGCTGCTGCGCGGCGGGGTGCCGGTCCAGGTGCGGTTCCGCTCCTGGGAGGACTCCTGGCTGAGCATGCGCTGCCCGCACTGCGGCCGCTCCGACCAGTGGCCGCAGCCCGAGTTCACCTGCAACTGCGGCGCCACCGTCCGCCTCCCGGTGGACCGCACCACCCGGCTGGGCGGCGGCACCGCCGGCCCGCTCGCCGCCCCCGGCCCGCAGAGCGCCCGCCCCTACCCGGCGCACCCGGTGAACGCCCCGGTGCCCGCCCCGCCCGCGCAGGGCGGCGGCCCCGTCGGACGCCCCAGGCCGTTCCGCCACCGCGCCCCGTTCCGCCCCCACCCGGTGCGCACCTCCCAGGACGCGGTGTTCACCGCCGCCCGCTACCTGGAGTGGCTCGGCTTCGACGACCTGGAGCTGACCGAGGCCCAGGAACGCGACGGGGTCACCCTGCTGGGCGGCCGGATGGTCGCCCAGGTCGACACCTGGACCGAGCCCGCCGACGTGAAGTCGGTCGAGTGCCTGTGGCTGCAGACCCTGCACGCCGAGGAGATGGCCGCCGCCATGTTCACCCTGGCCGGCTACTCCCACCAGGCCACCGTGCGCGGCGAACAACTGCTGGTCGCCCTGTTCAGCCTCGACCTGGCCGGCGTGCCCCAACCCGCCAACGGCGCCGCCGAGGCCCTGATGGAGACCGGCTGGACCTCCTGACCCGACCCGCCCCTCCCCCGACACCCCGGCGCCCCAACACCCGGAGCCCGGCGCCGCACACCCGGCGCCCCACTAGATCATCTCCCCGACAAAAGCAACAACCTCCGCTCGTGATCTGGTGCACAAGCTCACCCCCGTGTTGAATTGCCGCCACAGCGCGGGCCTTTCGCCGTGCCGTTCACCCTGCCGCCGCCATGCGAACGGGCCGTGACGGCAGGGCTCCCAGGCAGGTCCGCGCCCTTGCTGGATGGCGCACACAAGGAGGTGGCGTTGTCGGAGCACGGATGGAGCCCGAGCGGCCCGGACGAACGGGGGCGGGCGGCAGCGGAGGAACCGGGCGACACCGTGTGGCGGCTGCGATCCCGGGGGTGCTGGCAGGAGGCCGCCGAACTACTGCGACCCGCCGCCGAACACGACCCGGCCGCGGCCCTCGCACGGGCCGAACTCCTCATCGAGAAATGCCTGTTCACCGCCGCGCACTGGACCCAGGCGGAACAGGCGTTACGGCTGGCCGAGGCCCTGGCGGAGGGCACCGAGCAGCGCGCGGCCGCCGGCTGCGCCCGCGGCTTCCTCGCCTACCTGGCCAGCGTGCTCGGCCCGCGCGACCGCCTCGACGAGGCCCAGGCCGCCCTCGGCCGCACCTCGGCGCTGCTGCCGCCGGACGCGCCGGGCCGGCCCCTGCTGGACTTCCGGCGCGGACTGGTCGCCGAGAACCTGCTCGGCGACCGCAGCGCCGCCTGGATCGCCTACCGCCGGGCGCACGAGGGCGCCGGGGAACGCGGGGACGAACTGCTCCGCTCCTACACCTGGCGGCACCTGGGCGCGCTCGCGCTCTCCCGCGGCGACCGCGGCAACGCCCGGGAGGGCTTCGACGCCTCACTGCGGCTGCGCGAGCAACTCGGCTTCACGGTGGGGGTGGCGCCGGCGCTCGCCGCGCTCGCCGAGGTGTCCGAACCCGCCGAGGCGGTGCGGCTGCGCGCCGAGGCCACCCGCCTGGTGCACGCCCTGGGCGGGGTGCCGGTCTGGCTCGCACGCCAGCTCGGACGTGCGCCGGGGCCTCCCCCGGACGGACGCATCACCAGCGAGACCCGGGGAACTATCAGCTAAGGTGAGCCTAACCTGTCCGGGGTGAGCAGCGCCCCGGACAGGTCGCCTTGCTGTCCCCCGGGCACCGCCACGCCCCGGACCGGCCGGGCCCGGCCGCGGCGGACCGTCCGCGACCGGCCCTGCCGGGCGGTCCACCGGCGGCCCCGGTCGACCCGATGGGGCCCGCCCATGACCGCGAGCAGCACCCGGCCCGGCCCCGCGCCGCGCGCCCCCCGCACCACCCGGGCGCACGACCCCGCCCACGCACCGGACACCCCCACCCCCTGCGCCCCCTCGTACCACCGGCTGACCGCGCTCGCCCCGATGCTGGACCTGCGCTGCGCCCCACCCCGGCACGGCGACGGCTGGCTGCCGGTCGCCACCCTCACCACCGACCCGGCGGCACTGCGCGAACTGGTCGCCCACGACGCCCGGCAGGGCCTGACCCGCTACGGGCGGCCGCTGCGCCCGGACGTGGCGGCCGGCTTCGGGCTGCACCGCTTCGTCTGGCCGGTCTCGCTGCTGTTCACCGTGCCGTGGTTCCTGGAGCGGCGCGTCCCGCTGCTCGGCCCCGGCGACGTCTCGGTGCACCGCGCCCCGGCCTCGATGGGGCTGACGGTGCGCCCGGAGGCCTTCGTCTGCCTGCCGGACGACCCCGCGGCCCGCACGGCCGGGGCCCGCACGGTGCCGGACGAGGACGCGCTCGGCGCCGAACTGCGGTGCGCCCTGGCCGAGTTCCTGACCCCGGTGCTGGCCGCCTTCGGGCCGGAGGCGCGGCGCGGGCCCCGGGTGCTGTGGGCGATGGCCACCGACGCGGTGGTGGAGGGGCTCTGGTACGCGGGCGGGCTGCTCGGGGAGCAGGAACGGGCGCGCGACGAGCTGTCCGCCCTGCTGGCACCCGGGGAGCCCGGGGAGCCCTCCTCCGGGCCATCCCCCTCCGGACCGGCGCGCACGCCCGGCGCGGGCCGGGGCCCCGCTCCCGCCCCGGCCCCCTTCACCCCGGGCGCCGGTTTCGCACCCCCGGCGCCCGGGTGCGGCGGTGCTTCGGGTACGGACCGGGCTCGGGCCAGCTGTTGCCTCGTCTACACCGTGGAATCCGCGGAAATGTGCAACGGCTGCCCCCGCGTCACGCGACGTTGACGGAAATCCGTACGACCCGGGATTCGAAAAGCCCGTGATTCCGGGAATGTCCAGCGCCGAATTCATATGACCATGTGATTGGCGACGGGTCAGAAATCCCTCTCCTCAGCGCATTGACGGCGAATCCGCCTTTCCCCCGCCGGGCATCCGTCATGATGGTCCCCGCCGCGCTGCTGGAACGCAGCGACCGGCGCAGGAACGCGACGCAGAAAGCGAGGCTGGTTCCGGCAATGAAATTGTCCGACATACCGCTCGGCTGGGCCGTCACCGGGGTCGTGGGGCTGCTGGTCAGCGCCCTCCTGGTGGCCCTGGCCCGAAGCCGGGGATCCGCCGCCGGCGCGGATTCCTGGGAGCGTTCCGAGGAACGGCGCCGCAACAAGGAATCCCTGTACGGCGCTGCCTCCTACACGCTGCTGTTCTGCTGCGCCGGTGTCGCGGCCGCGCTCTCCTTCCACGGCCTGGTCGGCTTCGGCGTGCAGAACCTCGGACTGTCCGGCGGCTGGGAGTACCTCGTCCCGTTCGGCCTGGACGGCGCCGCGATGTTCTGCTCGGTGCTCGCCGTCCGCGAGGCCAGCCACGGCGACGCGGCGCTCGGCTCCCGGCTGCTGGTCTGGCTCTTCGCCGGCGCCTCGGCCTGGTTCAACTGGGTGCACGCCCCGCGCGGCTTCGGCCACGCCGGCGCCCCGCAGTTCTTCTCCGGCATGTCGCTGTCCGCCGCGATCCTGTTCGACCGCGCGCTCAAGCAGACCCGCCGGGCCGCGCTGCGCGAACAGGGCCTGGTGCCCCGTCCGCTGCCGCAGATCCGCATCGTCCGCTGGCTGCGCGCCCCGCGCGAGACCTACGCGGCCTGGTCGCTGATGCTCCTGGAGGGTGTCCGCAGCCTGGACGAGGCGGTGGACGAGGTCCGCGACGAGAAGCGCGAGCGCGCCATGGAGAAGGAGCGCCGTAAGCTCGCCGGGCGCCGAGAACGGGCCGAGATCCGGGCGATCAACCGCAGCAGCGGCCACTGGCGCGGACGCGGCGGCGCCGCACGGCAGTTGGAGTCGGCCGGCCCGGAGTCCGCGATAGCCGGCGGGCCCGGGGCGGAGCTCCCGGCGGGCGCCCGGGAGGCCGGGGCCCTCGGCTCCGCCGGGGCGGGCGCCCGGGAGGCCGGGTCGGGCGCGCGCGGGGCCAGGACGCGCGCGCGCGAGGTCGAGGCCGCCGAGGGCACCGTCGCCCAGCCGGGCCTGCCGGCCCGTCCGGAGCGGCGCACCATCGACCTCACCGCCGACGAGGACACCGTCACGCTCCCCCGGCTGGACTCGCTGGAGCGCAAACTGAAGGACCTGGAGCAGCAGTTCGGCTGACCCGTCACCGGGCCCCGGCCCGACCGTTCCCCTGGGGCCCCGCGTCACCCGGGCCCCAGGGGGCGGGGGCGGGAAACCGTCAGGCCGCGCTCGTCCCGCTGAGCTCGAACCACATCCGCTTGCCGGACCCGCGCGGCTCCACGCCCCAGGCGTCCGCCAGCGCCTCGACCAGCATCAGCCCGCGCCCGGAGGAGGCCTGCTCCCCCGGGGTCCGGCGGGTCGGCCAGAGGTCCGACTCGTCCTCCACCTCGACCCGCAGCCGGGCCCGGCCGCCGTCCGAGACCGTCTCCCGGTAGAGCCGGGCGGTGAACATGGCGTCCCGGTCGGTGTGCCGGATCGCGTTGGTGACCAGCTCGGAGGAGAGCAGCTCGGCGGTGTCGATGAACTCGGCGACGCCCCAGCGGCGCAGCGCGTCCCGCAGCTCGGCGCGCACCTCGGCGACCCTGGCCAGGTCGGCCTGGCCGATCCGGCGGCGCAGCTGCTGGGCGGCCAGGCCGCCCTCCGGACCGTCCCAGCGCAGCAGCAGGAGCGCTATGTCGTCCTCGCGCTCGCTGGAGTCGGCGGCCTGGGAGGTGATCCGGTCGGCCAGCTCCTCCAGCGGGTCGCGGGCCGCCTCGCCGGCCACCGGCAGCGGCCGGGCCATGGTCCGGGTGAGCCGGCCGATGCCCTCGTCCAGGTCCGTACCGCGGGCCTCGACCAGGCCGTCGGTGCAGAGCAGCACCGTCTCGCCCGGGTCCAGGCTGAACCTCGTCACCCGGTACTCCTGGTCCGGGTCGATGCCCAGCGGCAGCCCGCCGGCCACCGGCAGGACGGCGGCGGTGCCGTCCGCGCGGCGCACCACCGGGTCCAGGTGGCCGGCCCGGACGGCGTAGACCACGCCGTAGTCCACGTTGACCTCGGCGTAGGTGCAGGTCGCGAAGTGGTCGGTGTCCAGGTCCGCGAGGAAGCGGGAGGCGCGGGCCATCACCGCGGCGGGCGGGTGGCCCTCCGCGGCGTAGGCGCGCAGCGCGATCCGCAGCTGACCCATGATCCCGGCCGCGTGCACGTCGTGGCCCTGGACGTCGCCGATCACCAGGCCGACGTGCCCGCCGGGCAGCGGCACCACGTCGTACCAGTCGCCGCCGATCTGCAGCCCGGAACCGGCCGCCAGGTAGCGCACCGCGGTGGTCACCCCGGGCACGGACGGGACGGTGCGGGGCAGCATCACCCGCTGCAGGCCGGCCGCCAGCTCGTGCTCGGCGTCGTGCAGCCGGGCCCGGGCCAGCGACTGGGCCACCAGCCCGCCCAGGGTGGACAGCAGGGTGCGCTCGTCCGCGTCCAGCTCGCGCTCGTCGTCGAAGCTGACCACGCAGACGCCGATCGCCCGGCCGCTGGCCACCAGCGGCAGGTACGCCCAGGAGCCGCGGCCGGTGCGGCTGGTCTGCTCCCACACGTCGGGGTGGCGGTCCCGGAAGTCCTCCCGGCTGGAGATGAAGACCGGGGTGCGGTGCCTGAGCGCCTCGGCGGCCGGGTGGCCGGCGGGCAGCACCGCGCGGTCCCAGACGGCGAGGGCCTGCGAACGGTAGCCGGAGGCGCCGAGGATCCGGGCCCGGCCGGCCTCGAAGGAGGCCAGCACCAGACCGTCCGGCGGCAGTCCGGGCAGCGGCAGCTCGGTGAACACCCGGGCCACGTCACGCACGGTGACCGCCTCGGAGAGGGCGCGCGCGGCCTCCTTGATGAACCGGGAGCGCTCCTCGCGCAGCAGGGCCATCCGGTCGGCGTGGTCGCGCTTGTGCAGCTCGACGGTGGCGTCCCAGACGAAGCCCACCATCCGCGAGGCCCGGCCGAAGGCGTCCGCCAGCACCCGGCCGCGGAAGCGCACCGCGCGCATCGTGCCGTTCGGCCCGACGGTGCGGTAGTAGGCGCCGCACTGGCCCAGCTCGGCCACCGCGCGCTCGACCCGGCGGCGCACCACCGGCGCGTCCTCGGGGTGCAGCAGGGACAGGAAGGAGGCGGCGGTGCGGTCGAAGCGGTCCCGCTCGACGGAGTCCAGTCCGATGATCGCGCAGGCCCGCTGGTCACCCTCCAGGACGTCGCGGCGGATGTCCCAGTCGAAGGAGCCGATGCCGTTGGCGGCCATCGCGGGCTCCAGCCAGTCCGGCATGGAGTCGGCGGAGGAGGGCGGCAGGCCGCCGGACAGCACGGGCGCCAGCCGCCCGGAGGCGAGCACCGGCGGCGTGCGGACGGAGTTGCGGCGGGTGGCCTGCGCGGGCGTGCGGGGAGCGGGCGGGTGCGGCTCCGCGGCGGGCAGGTGCCGCTCCGCGGCGGACACGCCGGGAGGAAGCGTCGGCCCCGGCGACTCGGGCTCAGTGGGCATGCTGCTCCTGCCGCTGCCGTGGCGGACCGCGCCGACCGTCCGGACGGGCCGCGTGGCGGTGTGATGGGTCGTGCTGGATCGGGCGGTGCCGACGGGCGGTGGTCAGTCGAGGTTCGGTCTCCCCGCTGCTTCCCGCACGTGGACACACATTCCCACCATCCTGTCCAATGTTCGGCCGAGCGGCAATGGCAACGGGCCGGAAATCTTGCGCTCCGCCTTGTGTTCAGGGCTTGCTTCGGGAACGGATCAATCGGAGACGAACAATCGTACGGGTGTCGCGTTCGGGTTCGCCGACGGGCTTCGGTGGACGTTGGCGGACATGGGCGGGCTTCGGCGGACGCTGGCGGGCTCCGCCGGACTTCGGCGGACTTCGGCGGGTCACGGCATCGCGAGCTCGAACCAGGTGACCTTGCCGTCGCCGCGCAGCTGCACGCCCCAGGAGTCCGCCAGCGCCTCCACCAGCAGCAGCCCGCGCCCCGAGGTCGCGTACTCGGCGTCCGGCTCGCGCCGCCGCCCGGGCAGCCGGCTCGCGCCGTCCTGCACCTCGACCCGCAGCCGGCTGTCCGTACCGAGCACCGCGTCGAAGACCGCGCCCTTGCCGGTGTGCTGCAACGCGTTGGTGACCAGCTCGGAGGAGAGCAGCTCGGCGGTGTCGGACAGCTCCGGCACCCCCCAGTGGCTCAGCGCCGTACGCAGCCGGTGCCGCACCGCGCCCACCCCGACCAGGTCGGCCGGTTCGAGCGTCAGGTGCAGCCGGCGGTGCAGCGCGCACCCCGGGGCCGACGCACCCGGCAGGGCCGTTCCGGCGCCGACGACCGGGCCCTGGACCGGCCCGGACCGGTAGGCGTCGCCCGAACTCGTCCGCTGCCGCGGGAATCGCGACTGACCGTCCATCAACAGATGCCCCCGCCCTCAAAATCCGGGCCCCCGCCTCCGGATCCCCCGCCGGCCGGGTGGCCCCCTCGTACTGAACCACCATCCTCATGCCCAGTTGACGGCGTTTGCAACAGTGTGCGTCCGATCACGTGGGGTGAAAGGGGCACGGGGAGGTTCACGTGATCCAACTGCCCGCGCCGGACAGGTTTGCGAAGCGCAGAGGCTGTTTTCGAGACCGCCCCCACCCGATCCCGCGCACACCCGGCGCCCGTACGGACCGTGCGCGGGGCCGCGCGCCCCCACCCGCACCACCGCCGTGCGCCGCCCGGCGAACAGGCCCGCTCGCCCCCGCCGCCCGCCCCGCTGCTCGCCCCGCCGCCCGTCCCGCTTCTCACCCCGCCGCCCGCCCCGCCGCCCGCCCGAGGGGCCGAAGGCTCCGGGAGCGGCAACGCTGGACACAGAGCCCCGGTGCGGGTTCAATGAACCGAGATGTTTGAACGCCGTTCTAACATCATCCGGAAGCCCAGGGCCCCGAACCCACCCCCTCCCCGGCGACCGCGAGCGAGGAACCGTGCGACTGCCCCCCACCGAGCGGGACCGGCTGCTGATCTTCACAGCAGCCGAACTGGCCCGCGCCCCCCGCGCCCGGGGCGTGCGCCTCAACATCCCCGAGGCGACCGCCCTGATCGCCGACACCGTCTGCGAAGCCGCCCGCGACGGCCGCCGCCTCGCCGAGGCCGTCGAGGCCGGCCGCTCGGTCCTCACCGCCGCCGACGTCCTGCCCGGAGTGCCCGACGTGGTCACCGTCGTCCAGGTCGAGGCCGTCTTCGAGGACGGCACCCGGCTCGCCGTCGTCGACGACCCCTTCCGGGGCGCCGGCTCGCTCGGCGACGAGGCCCCCGGCCGCGCGCTGCCCGGCGACGGCGCCGGCTACGACCCGGTCGAGGAGACCCTGCTCATCCCCGTCCACAACACCTCCCGGGTGCCGATCTCGGTCACCTCCCACTTCCACTTCTTCGAGGCCAACCCGCGCCTGGCCTTCGACCGGGCCGCCGCCTACGGCACCCACCTGGCCGTCCCGGCCGGCTCCTCGGTGCGCTTCGACCCCGGCGCCACCGTCGAGGTCGGCCTCGTCCCGATCGGCGGCGCACGCGTCGCGATCGGCTTCGCCGGACTCGTCGACGGCCCCCTGGACGCCCCCGGCGCCAAGGACGCCGCCCTCGCCAAAGCCCGCGCCACCGGTTACCTCACCGACTTCGACGACCAGGAGGTGCCCTCGTGAGCTCCCTCACCGCCCACGACTACATCTCCGTGCACGGCCCCCGGGCCGGCGACCGGATCCGGCTCGGCGACAGCGGACTGATCGTCCGCGTCGAATCCGACTCCCAGGCCCCCGGCGACGAATTCCTGGCCGGCTTCGGCAAGACCGCCCGTGACGGCCTCCACCTCAAGCCCGCCGCCGTCCGCGACACCTGCGACGTCGTGATCAGCAACGTCCTGGTGATCGACGCGATCCAGGGCATCCGCAAGACGTCCATCGGCCTGATCGGCGGCCGGATCGCCTCGATCGGACGGGCCGGCAACCCGGACACCCTGGACGGCGTCGAGGTGGTCGTCGGCACCGGCACCACCATCGTCTCCGGCGAAGGCCTGATCGCCACCGCCGGCGCCGTCGACACCCACGTCCACCTGCTCTCGCCGCGGATCATGGAGGCCTCGCTGGCCTCCGGCGTCACCACGATCATCGGCCAGGAGTTCGGCCCGGTCTGGGGCGTCGGCGTCAACTCGCCCTGGGCGCTGCGCCACGCCTTCAACGCCTTCGACGCCTGGCCCGTCAACATCGGCTTCCTGGGCCGCGGTTCGTCCTCCGACGAGGCCCCGCTGGTGGAGGCGCTGGCCGAGGGCGGCGCCTGCGGCTTCAAGGTGCACGAGGACATGGGCGCCCACACCCGCGCACTGGACACCGCGCTGCGCGTCGCCGAACAGTACGACGTCCAAGTCGCCCTGCACACCGACGGGTTGAACGAGTGCCTGGCGGTCGAGGACACCCTGCGGGTGCTGGAGGGCCGGACCGTCCACGCCTTCCACATCGAGGGCTGCGGCGGCGGACACGTCCCCAACGTGCTCAAGCTGGCCGGCGTGCCGAACGTCATCGGCTCCTCCACCAACCCCACCCTGCCCTTCGGCCGGGACGCCCTCGGCGAACACTTCGGCATGATCGTCTCCGCCCACGACCTCAAGACCGACCTGCCCGGCGACGCCGCCATGGCCCGCGACCGCATCCGGGCCGGCACCATGGGCGCCGAGGACGTGCTGCACGACCTCGGCGTCATCGGCATCACCTCCTCCGACGCCCAGGGCATGGGCCGCGCCGGCGAGACGGTGCGCCGCACCTTCGCGATGGCCGGCAAGATGAAGGCCGAACGCGGACCGATGGACGGCAACGGCTCGTACGGGACCACCGAGAGCGGCGACGACAACGAGCGCGTGCTGCGCTACATCGCCAAACTCACCGTCAACCCCGCCATCGCCCACGGACTCGCCCACGAGGTCGGCTCGATCGAGATCGGCAAGCTCGCCGACATCGTGCTCTGGCGCCCCGACCACTTCGGCGCCAAACCGCAACTCGTCCTCAAGGCCGGCTTCCCCGCGTACGGCGTCACCGGCGACCCCAACGCCGCCACCGACCGCTGCGAACCCCTCGTCCTGGGGCCCCAGTTCGGGGCCCACGGCGCCACCGCCGCCGACCTCTCGGTGGCCTTCGTCGCCCAGGCCGCCGCCGACGGCGCCCACCCCCACCGAGCCGCCGACGGACTCCCCACCCGCCGCCGCCGGGTCGGCGTCCGCGGCACCCGCGGCATCGGGCCGCGCGACCTCGTCCGCAACGCCCGCACCGGCCACGTCGAGGTCACCGAGACCGGACTGGTCTCGCTCGACGGCGCACCCCTGCGCTCCGAACCCGCGGACAGCGTCTCGCTCAGCCGCCTCTACTTCCTCTGACCCCGTCGCTCACTTCTTCCTCAAGGACCCGATGATGACCACCCCCACGCCCGCCTCCCTCGGCTACCGGATGCCCGCCGAGTGGTACCCCCACGAGCGCACCTGGATGGCCTTCCCCACCACCAACCCCACCTTCGAGACCCCCGAGCAGCTGCACGCCGGCCGCGAGGCCTGGGCCGCCGTCGCCGACACCATCGTCCGGTACGAGCCGCTCACCCTGATCGTCAACACCGGCGAGACCGCCGACGCCCGCCGGTACGTCTCCGAGGCCGTCGAGATCGTCGAACGCCCGCTCGACGACGCCTGGATGCGCGACATCGGCCCCTCGTTCGTGATCGACGGCAAGGGCTCGCTGGCCGCCACCGACTGGATCTTCAACGGCTGGGGCGCCCAGTCCTGGGCCCGCTGGGACAAGGACCAGCACGTCGCCGAGCACATCAGCGAACTCACCGGCGTCCAGCGCTTCGCCTCCCGGCTGATCAACGAAGGCGGCGGCATCCACGTCGACGGCGAGGGCACCGTCCTCGTCACCGAGACCGTCCAGCTCGGCGAGGGCCGCAACTCCGACTGGACCAAGGAGGACGTCGAGGCCGAACTGCACGCCCACCTCGGCACCACCAAGGCCATCTGGCTGCCCCGCGGACTCACCCGCGACTACGACGAGTTCGGCACCCGCGGCCACATCGACATCGTCGCCTCCTTCGTCCGCCCCGGCGTCGTCGTCGCCCACGTCCAGCCCGACCCGGCCCACCCCGACCACGAGGTCTGCCAGGAGCTCGTCGCCGTGCTGCGCGCCGCCACCGACGCGCAGGGCCGACAGCTGGAGGTCATCGAACTGCCCGCCCCCACCGTCCTGTTCGACGAGGACGGCGAACCGGTCGACTACTCCTACATCAACCACTACGTGGCCAACGGCGCCGTCGTCCTGTGCGCCTTCGACGACCCGCGCGACCAGGAGGCCGCCGACATCCTCGCCAAGGCCTACCCCGGCCGCACCGTCGAACTCGTCGACGCCCGCGGGATCTTCGCCAACGGGGGCGGAATCCACTGCATCACCCAGCAGCAGCCCAAGGCCTGACGCCGGGGGTACCGGAGCGGGGAGCCTTCCCCGCTCCGGTACCGTTCGGACTTCCACCAGCGCCGCCGTCTCCCCGTCTCGCCCGTCTCGCCCGTCTCGCCCGTCTCGCCCGTCTCCCGCGTCAGGAAGCAGCTCCACCATGGCCGACCCCCGCCCGCGCCGCCCGGCGCGCCCCCGCGAGGAGGTCTACGCCACCGCCCGGGCCGCGATCGCCGAACACGGACTCGCCAAACTCACCATGGCCGGACTCGGCAAACAGCTCCAGATGAGCGCCGGACACCTGCTCTACTACTTCGGCAGCAAGGACCAGCTGCTGCTCGAAACCCTCCGCTGGAGCGAGGATCAGCTGGGGGCCCGCCGGCGCGCAGCCCTCACCGACCCGGCCCTCGACCCCTGGCAGCGCCTCGACGCCTACCTGCGGCTCTACCTGGCCGAAGGCCCCGGCGACCCGCGCTGGATCCTCTGGGTGGAAGTCTGGGGCCGCTCCCCGGCCAGCGCCGAACTCCGCCAGGGGCAGCAGGAGATCGAGGCGCCCTGGCAGGCCGACCTGGTCACCCTCATCGAGCAGGGCACCAGCACCGGCCACTTCACCCCCGGACCGGCCGCCGACCGCGCCGGCCAACTCCGCGCCCTCCTCGACGGCCTGGCCGTCCCCATCGCGATCGGCCTCCCCGGCGCCCACCACCCCACCGCCCTCACCCAGGCCACCGCCGTCGCCACCATCCTGCTCCGCACCTGAGGCACCCCGGCCACTGAGCCCTGGCCGCCTCTTCCGGTGCAGCACCCCCGGCCCGCCGGGGGTCGGGCCCCGCGCGCGGCGTGCCTCTCGGGGGAAATATGTAGACCGATCTACTGGCTGGCCATCCCGGAGAATATGTAGATCGATCTACAGATTCATCGGGCTTCTCGACCACGCCGCCACCCTGCCCGCACCAAAAGTCGGCCCAGCCGACTTCCCATGCAGCGCGCGCAGAAGTAGACCGACCGGTCTATAGATTTCTTCCCCAGCGCACTCGCCGCTCCCGCACCAGAAGTCGGCCCAGCCGACTTCTGGTGTCCGGAGGGCCGGGGTCGGGGTCGGGGCCAGGGCCGGGGCCAGGGCCAGGGAGAACTGAGCTGCGGCCCGCCGGCAGGGCGTTCGCCCCTCGGTCCTCGGCCCTCGCCCGACCAGATGCGGGAGGGCCACGGCACCACGGCACCCGGTGCACCGGGGGGCGAACACAGATCCGGTTGAGCCAGAAGTCGGTCGGGTCGACTTCTGGCTACGCGGGGCCTGCTCTCTCAGCCCGACCCGCCTGCCCGAGAGTGCCACGCCCCCGATGAGCACCGAGCACTCGCACGGGGACTGTGCACCAGAAGTCGGGCGGATCGACTTCTGGTGTGCGGGGCTTGCTGCCCCGCCCGGCCGGCTCCGGGTCGGGAAGGGGGCGGCCCGACGGGCGGCGGGCGCCGTGGGGGGCTGCGCTGGAAGTCGGGCGGGCCGACTTCTGGTGCGATGGGGCTTGGTCATTCGGTCCAGATGGCGGCGGCGGTGCGGTCGTCGGCGTAGCCCTTGGCGCGGACTTGGACCTGGCGGAGGAAGTCGACGGTGCCCGGGGGGTGGGGGTGGGCCCAGTGGGAGGAGAGGAAGTGGGCGACCGCCGGTTCGTCGGCGATGGGGCGGGACAAGCCCGGGGTGCAGAGGAGCAGGATGTCGCCCGGGGTGGCGGGGACGAGCCGGAAGCGGAACGGGCGCGGGTCCGGCACGGGGGCCTCCGGGACGGGCGGCTGGCCGTCCGGGTGGTGGAGCAGCCGGGCCGCGTAGGCGTCGATCCAGTGGCCCGAGCGCAGCAGGTAGAGCCCGCCGGGCCCGACGCCGAAGGCGGCGCGGTAGCCGGCCGCCGGGTCCAGCGACATCAGCAGGCAGTGCAGCGAGGCCGGGGACGGGCTGTCGTCCCCCTCGGCCTGGGGGGCGAGGGCCCGCAGCGGGGCGGCCGCGCCGGTGGCCAGGCGCTGGAGGCCGTAGCGCAGCCGGTCGCGGGCACCGTCGCGCAGGTCGGCGGCGAGGCCGGTCCGGCTGCGTCCGATGGTGGCGGCGAGCTGGCGGCAGGCCTCGCCCGTCCCCGCGGCGACGGCCTGCGGGGTGAGTGACTCGTCCTCGGCGCCGCCGGTGCGCTCGTAGCCGGCGAGGACGGTGAGCAGCAGCCCGTCGGGGCCGTCGCCGAACCTGGTGACCAGCAGGCTGTCCCGGCGCGGCTCGCCGCGGTAGCGGGCGGAGTCGCCGCGGACGGAGACCGCGCGCAGCACGGTCGCCCCGTACTGGGCGCCTTCGAGCGCGGTGTCCGGCACGACGGCGTCGAGGGTGTCGGGGTCGGCCTCCGGTACGGCGGTCGGCTCGGGGCCGTAGGTCGGGGGGCGTTCGCCGACGTGGGGGACGGTGGGAGGGGTCTCGGCGAGCGGGGTGCGGATGGCGAGGCGCGGGTCGGGGACCGAGGCAGGGACGGGGACGGGGGCCACGGGTTCGGGATCGGGCTGCGGCGCGTGGTCGGGCTCGGGCTGCGGCGCGTGGTCGGGCTCGGGCTCGGGGGTTGCGGCGGGGGTGGGGGCGGGGGCGAGCTCGGGGACGGGCTTTTCCAGGGAAACCGGGGGGACCGGGGAGACCGGGGTGGACGGCTGCTCGGGCTCGGGCTCGGGCTCGGGCTCCGCCGCGGGGGGCTCGGGGGCCCGCTGGGTCTCGGTCGAGCTGCGCTGGCGCCCGATGCCGCCGGCGCCCTCGATGACGCCGAGCGCGTCGTCGAACCAGTCGTCGATGCTGTCCCGTTCGGCCGCGGGCGCCTCCGCGGGCTCGTCCACGGGCACCTCCACGGGCTCGTCCGCAAGCTCCTCCGCAGCTTCCGCCGCGGGCTCCGGCACCGGCGGAGCGGTGCGCTGCGGCCCGATGAGTCCGGCCGCCGTGTCGAACCAGTCGTCGACGCTGCCGTCGCCCGGGTCGGCGTGCGGGGTGTCGGGGAGGGTGCCCGCCGGACCGTCGTAGACGGTGTCCCACCAGCCGTCGTCGGGCCGGGGCGGCTGTGCGGGTGCACCCTGCTTGCTCATCTGGCGGCTCCTGGTCGGTCCGTGGTCGCGCCGCCCCCGGCGGGGCCGGACTGGCGTCATTGTCTCCAAGTGCAACGACCGTGTCCGGGTTTCGGCGACAACCGGTCACCGATCGGATCATCCCGGCCACCGCGCTCACCTGCCGGTTCACGGCCGTCCGGGCAGCTGGGTGGGACGGGTGTCACCGACTCGTTCGCTCCCGTTCCGTCCCTGCTTGCCGGATGTGCCCCGAGCAGGGCGTTTCCTGGACATTGGGGGGTGTTGGCGGCCGAAAATGAGGTCCGAGGAGGGGCATCGCTTCACCCGTTCGGCTGATTAAATGTGCGCATGACCGCGTCGGCCCCGAGCTCGCCCCGACCGGGGAGGGCCGCACCGGCGGGCCGCCCGGCGGGTGTGCTGTTGGTCCTGTTGCTGGTCGCGCTGTTGTCCGCGCTGCCGTGTTCGGGCCTGGCGAAGGCGGACGCCCCCGTCCGCCCCGGCCCGGCCCCGGTGAGCGCCGTGTCCCTGGTGAGCGCCGTCTCGCTGGTGAGCGCGGCGGACGCCGTCGCGCCGGCACCGCACGCCCACGACGCCCGCGACGCCCGCGACGTCGTCCGGGCGTCCGACCACCACTGGTTCGGGGAACCGCAGGAGCACTGGATCCTGTGCACCGCCGACGGCCAGCCACCGCGCAACAACGGCTGCTCCAGCCACCCGTTCTGCCCGCAGGACGCCCAGTTGCCCAACCCGCCGCCGCATCCGCAGCCCGCCGTACTGCCGTTGGCCGTGCCGACGCCCGAGGCGCTGCCCCGGGCGGTGCCCGCGGGTCTGCTGGACGGTCCGCGCCCCGCGCCGGATCTGCACGAACTCCAGGTCCACCGGTCCTGAGCGGAACCCACCGCCGACGCTCCCGTCGGCGGGTCCGCCCTACCTCCACTACAGCCGACCGCCGCCACAGCCGTGCGCGGCGGGGACAAGGACGAACATCATGGGTTCCGCCTCCAAGCAGTCCAACAAGCCCGGTGCCAAGGGCAACGTCGACCGCCGCGCCCGGATCGCCGAGCTGCGCGCCGCCGAGCAGCGCCGCGACCGCCGCAACAAGGTGATCGCCTCGGTGGCCGCCGGTGTGCTGGTGGTCGGTGCGATCGGCACCGCCACCTGGTTCGTCATGGACCAGAACCAGAAGAAGAAGGACCGCGTGGCCGCCGCCAACGCGGACATCCCGGGCGTGAAGACCTTCGGCGACCTGAGCCGCAACCACGTCAAGGAGAAGGTCAACTACCCGATGACCCCGCCGGTCGGCGGGGACCACAACGCGGTCTGGCTGGACTGCATGGGCCACGTCTACGACCAGCCGGTCGAGAACGAGCGCGCCGTCCACTCGCTGGAGCACGGCGCGGTCTGGGTGACGTACAACGGCAAGGCCACGCCGGACGACATCAAGACCCTGTCCGACAAGGTCAAGAACACCCCGTACTCGCTGATGAGCCCGTACCCGGACGAGCAGGGCACCATCACCCTGAACGCCTGGAGCACCCAGCTGATCGTGGACAGCGCCAGCGACCCGCGGGTCAGCCAGTTCTTCACCAAGTACGTCCAGGGCAAGCAGACCCAGGAGCCCGGCGCCTCCTGCACGATGGGGCAGATGTGACCGCCGAGGGGGCCCGCCCGGAGGACGTCCCGGCGGCGGAGGCCGAATCGGCCGGGGTCGCGGACGCGGCCGGGGCCGGGGCCGGGGCCGGGACGACGGAGCCGACCGGCCGGCCGGGCCGTCGGCGGATGTGGTGGCCGGCCGCGCTGGCCGCCGCGGTGGCGCTGGCGCTCGGGGTGCCGGCCCTGGTGGCGGGTTCGACCACGGCCTCCGGCTCCTCCTCGGTCGCCGTCCCGGCCGACGACTCGCCCGAGGCCGGGTTCGCCCGTGACATGGCGACCCACCACCAGCAGGCGGTCGACCTGTCGTTCATCGTCCGGGACCGCACCAGCGACGAGCCGACCCGCACCCTCGCCTTCGACATCATCAACACCCAGGCCAACCAGCGCGGGATGATGATGGGCTGGATCGACCAGTGGGGGCTGTCGCAGCACTCGCCGGCCAAGCCGATGGCGTGGATGAGGATGGGCCACGACTACCAGGCCCACGACGGTTCGCTGATGCCCGGCATGGCCACCAACACCCAGATGGCGAAGCTGCGTTCGCTCAGCGGGCGGGACGCCGAGGTGTACTACCTGCAGCTGATGATCGAGCACCACAAGGGCGGCGTCGAGATGGCCCAGGGGTACGTCGACATGGCGAAGAACGACGTCGAGAAGCGGCTCGCCCAGTCGATGGTGGTCGCCCAGACCTCCGAGGTGGAGCTGATGACCGACATGCTCAAGGAGCGCGGCGCCGCCCCCGGCGTCCCCGCGTCCTGACACCCGCTGGTCCTGCTGCTGTTCCTCTGTTCCCGCTGTTCCCGTCGGTCCCGCTGTTCCCTCGTTGTCACGTTCCCTCCGTTCCCTCCGTTCTCCCGGACGGCCGGGGCGCGCGGGCGGTCCCGTACCGGCCCGCACCGCGCCCCGGCCGTCCGCCGTTCCACAGCACCTGGAGTTCCCGCATGACCCCTCAAGCGCCCTGGCTGATCGTCGGACTGGGCAACCCCGGCCCCTGGTTCCGGACGACCCGGCACAACGCGGGGTTCCTGACCGTGGACCGGCTGGCCGAACGGCACGGCGCCCGGTTCCGGCGGCGCGGGATCGGCGGCACGGTCGCGGAGATCGAACTGGACGGGCGGCGGGTGCTGCTGGCCAAGCCGCAGTGGTTCATCAACCTGTCCGGTCGGCCGGTGTCCGGCCTGATGCGCCGGTACGGGGTGCCGGTGGAGCACCTGGTGATCGTCCAGGACGACCTGGACTTCGCCTACGGCTCCGGCAAGTTGAAGCGCGGCGGCGGGCCGGGCGGGCACAACGGGGTCCGTTCGGTGGGTGACGTGCTCGGCACCCGGGACTTCATCCGGCTGCGCTTCGGCATCGGCCGCCCGCCGAAGGGACAGAGCGTCGGCGACTACGTGCTCAAGAAGTTCACGGACGAGGAACTGGCCGCGATGCCAGAGGTGTTGGAGCGCTGCGCGAACGCCCTGGAGACGCTGGTGCGGCTCGGCCTGAACCGGGCCCAGGATGCCCTGAACATCAGCGCGCCCTGAGGCCCTCCGGGCCGCCGGGGCCCCTCCGCCCGGGGCCGTGCGGGTCGAAGCCCGCTCGGTCCGGGCCGTCCCGGCGCGCGGTCGGGCGGGTCAGAGCGACGGCCGCCACCGCGACCGCCGCGAGGGCGACCAGCACCGTCCGCCCACCGGACGCCGCGCCCGCCAGGTGGACACCGAGGACCGACAGCGCCATGCCCAGCGCCGTACCGAGGCTGCGCGCCATGTTCACCATGCCGCCGCCGACGGCCGAGCACTCCGCCGGGACCGCCCGCATCACCAGGGCGTTGTTGGCCGGCAGCAGCAGCCCCAGCCCGTAGCCGGCCACCAGCAGCGGGGCCGCCACCGCCGCGCCCGAAGCGGGCAGCACGGCGAACAGCAGCAGCCCGGCGGCGGCGAGGCCGGCCCCGGCGCGGCACCGGGCGACGTCCGACCAGCCCCGGGGCAGCAATCCGCCGCCGACCGTCGCGGCGACCGCGAACGCGGCGGGCAGCAGGGTGACCACCAGGCCGGCGGCCGCCGTCGAGACGCCCGCGCCGGTGAGCAGCACCGGGCCCAGTACGAGCGGGCAGAACAGCAGCAGGTAGCCGATCAGCGCGACCACCAGCCCGGACCGCACACCAGGGGTGTTGACCAGCCCGGGTGCCAGGACCGGCCTGGCCGCCCGCCGCTCCTGGCGCACCAGCGCCAGGGTGAGCACCGCGGCGGCCGCCAGCAGGACGACCACGGCCCAGCCGGGCAGCGGCAGGCCGGAGGCGGTGGAGAGGGCGAGCAGCAGCGAGGTGGTCGCGCCGGTGAGGAGCAGCATGCCGGGCAGGTCGAAGCGGGGCTCGGAGGGCGTGCGGCGTGCAGAGCCTCGGGGTACGGAACCGCGAGGTGCGGGAACGGTGGTGGGGACGGTGGTCGGCCCGTCGGCCGCGGTCCGGGTGCGGGGCAGCAGGTACCAGCCGGCCACGATGCCGAACAGCGCGATCGGCACGTTGACCCAGAACACCCACTGCCAGGAGGCGTGTTCCACCAGCAGCCCGCCGAGGCTCGGCCCCAGTGCCAGCCCGAGCCCCTGGGCGGCGGCCTGGATGCCGAGCGCGCGCCGCATCGCGTGCTCGGGGACACCGCGGGCGACCAGGGCGACGCTGTTGGCCTGCATCATCGCGGCGCCGACGGCCTGTAGGGTCCGGCAGCCGACCAGGATCCACAGACTGCCGGCGAGTCCGGCGCCGAGGGAGGAGAGGCCGAAGACGGCGAAGCCGCCGATGTACACGGTCTTGCGGCCGACCAGGTCGGACAGCCAGCCGACCGGTGCCAGCAGGGCGACCAGGACGAGCAGGTAGGCGAGGGCGACCCATTCGACGGCGGCGAAACCCGCGCCGAAGTGGCGGCCGAGGGCGGGGAAGACCAGGGCGATGACGCTGGCGTCGAGCTGGCCGAGGAAGGCACCGAGACAGACCGTGCCGACGGCCAGCCAGTGGGCGTGGCGCCAGCCGGCTATGCCGCGGGGCCGGGCCCGCTCGGTGAGCAGGCGCGCGGTGAAGGCGGTGGCGTTCATGCCACGAATATATCGGATGCAGATATGTTCTTGCTACGACTTGCTCGCCCTGCGATACGAAACATCTCGCAGGGCGCCCACCCCGCGTCCGAGGACCGGACAGCGCCCCGGGAACGCCCCGTACCAGGCGATACGCTGTCCGCCATGCCGTCGTCACCACACGTTCCCGACCCCGCCACCGAAAGCCCCGACCCGGCGGTCGAGCACGCCCGGCGGCTGACCGACACCGTCACCCGGCTGCGCCGCGCCCTGCGCAGCAGCATCCGCACCGACTACCCCTGGGAGTCCCTGCCGATGGCGCAGGTCGAACTCCTCCAGACGCTCGCCGCCGCCCCACTCCGGGTCGGCGAACTCGCCGCCCGCCAGCGGCTCGCCCCCAACACCGTCAGCGGCCTGGTCGGCAAGCTCCTGGAAGCCGGCTTCGTCGACCGCCAGGCCGACCCCGGCGACCGGCGCACCGCCCGCATCGCCCTCACCCCCGCCGGACGGCTCCAGCTCGACGACTGGCAGCACGCCCACGAACGCCGCATCGCCACCGCCCTCGGCACCCTCGACCCGGCCGACCGCACGACCGTCGTCCACGCCCTGCCCGCGCTGGACCGGCTCGCCCGCGCCCTCGCCGAGCCCGGGGCGGTCGGCCCCGAGGGGCCCGCGGGCGGGTGAAAACCGCTGGTGGACGGGGTCCGGCGGGCGCTACCGTCCCCGGCATGACCACCACCGAGGTACAGCTCGAACCCTGGACGGACGCCGACCTCGCGCTGCTGCGCCGGGTGAACACCCCGGAGATGAAGAAGCACGTCGGCGGGCCGGAGACGGAGGAGCAGCTGCTCGTCCGGCACGGGCGCTACCTGGACTTCGTCCCGTCCGGGCTGGGCTGCATGTACCGGATCGTGCTGCTGCCCGAGGGCGAGGCCGTCGGCACGGTCGGCTACGGCACCCGCAGCTGGGACGGCGGGACCGTGCACGAGATGGGGTGGAACGTGCTGCCCGAGCACCAGGGGCGCGGCATCGCCGTGACCGCCACCCGGGCCGCCGTCGCCGCCGCCCGGCGCGAGGCCGCGCACCGCTTCCTGCACGCCTTCCCCTCGGTGGACAACCCCGCCTCCAACGCGGTCTGCGCGAAGGCCGGGTTCACGCTGCTCGGCGAGACGGAGTTCGAGTTCCCGCCCGGTCGGTTCATGCGCAGCAACAACTGGCGGGTGGACCTGCGGGGTTGAGGCCTCCGAGGTTGAGGCCTGTGGGGTTGAGACCTGCGGGGGGTGGGACCTGCGGGGTTGAGGCCTCCGGGCACGGGTGTCTCAGAAGAGGGTGCCGCTCTCCAGCTCCAGCAGCCAGCGCTTGCGGTCCACACCCGCGGCGAACCCGGTGAGCGCGCCGCCGGCGCCGAGCACCCGGTGGCAGGGGCGCACGATCAGCAGCGGGTTGGCACCCACCGCGCCGCCGACCGCCCGGACCGTCCGCGGCGACTGCCCGGCCAGTTCGGCGAGTTGGCCGTAGGTCACGGTCGTGCCGTACGGGATCTCGTCCAGCGCGGCCCAGATCCGGCGGCGGAACTCGGTGCCCTCGGGGGCGAGCGGGAAGTCGAAGGTGGTGCGGTCGCCCTTGAAGTAGGCGGTCAGCTGGGCGACCGGCTCGGCCAGGGCCTCGGGGTCGTACTCCCAGTCGTCGGCGGGCTCGGCCAGCGCGTACTTCTGCCCGGGCGCGGTGACCGTGGCCAGGGCCGCGGGGCCGCCGTCCTCGGGCAGCACGCCGCTGAGCAGCAGCGGGCCGAACGGGCTCTCCATGGTGGTGTAGACGGTGGTGCTCATGCCGGGTCGTTCTCCGTTCCGGTGTTCGTGCTGGTGCTGGTGCTGGTGCTGGTGCTGAGGATGGTGCTGGTGCTGTCGGCGCTCGCGGGACCGGCCCACAGGCGGTGGACGGCGTAGGAGCGCCACGGGGCCCAGGCCTCGGCGGCGTGGGCGGCAGCCTTGGCGTCGCCGGGGGCGCCGAGCCGGAGGAGGCCGTGCTTGACGCCGATGTCGGTCGGGAGGAAGACGTCGGGGTCGGCGAGGGCGCGCATCCGCAGGTAGCCGACCGTCCAGGGGCCGATGCCGGGCAGCGCCAGCAGCCGGGTGGCGGCCTCCTCCCGGTCGACGCCGCCGTCCAGGCGCACCACGCCCTCCGCCAGCGCGGCGCACAGGCCGGTGAGCGCCCGGCGGCGGGCCGCGGGCATCGCGAAGTCCTCCGGGTCGGCGGTGGCCAGCACCGCCGCCGAGGGGAAGAGCAGCCGCAGTCCGCCGCTCGGCTCGGGCAGCGCGGCGCCGTACTTCTCCGCGAGCCGGCCCGCCAGGGTGCGGGCGGCGCCGACGGTGATCTGCTGGCCGAGCACGGCACGGACGGCGAGCTCGTGCGGCTCCACGTGGCCGGGCGAGCGCAGGCCGGGGCGCTCGCGGACCAGCGGGCCGAGCACCGGATCGGCGCCGAGCTGCTCGTCCACGGTGTCCGGGTCGGCGTCCAGATCGAACAGGCCGCGCAGGCGCTGGACGGCGGTCGGCAGGTCGCGCAGGTCGGCGAGCAGCAGGCGGCAGTCGAGCCAGCCGCGGGTGCGCGGGTCCTGCGGTGCCAGGCCGTCGACCTCGGCGATGCCGTGCCCGTACGGGAGCGCGAGGGTGCGCCGGTAGGTGCGCACACCGGGGCGCGCGCCGGGTACCACCTCCTCCACGCCGGGGACGGCGCGCAGCTCCAGGAAGTCGATCAGGTGGTCACTGTCCAGCGCGCCGCGGTAGGCCAGGCGCAGGGTGAGCCCGCCGGCCGGGGTCGCCGTGCGGCGGCCGGACACCACCTCGGCGCGCAGGCCGCTGGGGGTGCGGTCGTAGACCTCGCGCACGGTGTCGTTGAACTGGCGGACGGAGGCGAAGCCGGCCGCGAACGCGATGTCGGTGACGGGGAGTTCGGTGGTCTGCAGGAGCAGCCGGGCGGTCTGGGCGCGGCGGGCCCGGGCCAGCGCGATCGGGCCGGCGCCGAGCTCGGCAGTGAGCTGGCGCTGGAGCTGCCGGGCGCTGTAGCCGAGGCGGTCGGCCAGGCCCGCGACGCCCTCGCGGTCCACCACGCCGTCGCCGATCAGGCGCATCGCGCGGCCGACCAGGTCGGCGCGGTGGTTCCACTCCGGGGAGCCCGGCACCGAGTCCGGGCGGCAGCGGCGGCAGGCTCGGAAGCCTGCGCCCTGGGCGGCCGCGGCGCTGGGGTAGAAGCGGCAGTTGGCACGTTTGGGGGTCACGGCGGGGCAGCTCGGCCGGCAGTAGATGCCGGTGGAGGTGACCGCCGTGAAGAAGATGCCGTCGAAGCGGGCGTCGCGGCTGTCCACGGCTCGGTACCGAATGTCGTCGTCGATCACGTTGTCCAGTTTGCGGGATCGGACGAGGGGTGACTGGCGGGAATCGGACATTGCCGTTGGGGGCTTCCCCCTCCCCCCTCCCCCACCCTCCCGCCGCCACCACCCACCACCCACCCACACACCCACCACCGGGCCCGGCTCCATACCCGGCTCCATACCGGGCCCCGCCCGGCCCCGCCCGGCTCGCACGGCTCCGCCTCGGCCCGTCCCCGCACTGGCCGGCCGCCAGCCGACCGGTCAGTGCGGGGCGTCACGCCCGGGCTCGCCGGGCGGACGCTGGGCCATGGAGCTGCTGAACCGCTGCGCCGAGGACGGATCCGGTCAGCGCTTCACCGGACCGCCTGCCGCACGCATCGACTTGGTGATCGCCTTCCACTTGTTCAGCCGGGCCTTGGCGACCCGGGCGTCGGTGCGCGAGGCGATCCACTCGTTCTCGCGCTGGAGCTTGAGGTAGCTGTCCATCCGGCGCTGCGGCAGGGTGCCGTCCTCCAGCGCCGCGCGGACCGCGCAGCCGGGCTCGGTGTGATGGCTGCAGTCGTGGAAGCGGCAACCCTCGGCCAGCTCGGCTATGTCGGCGAAGGCCAGGTCCACCCCCTCGCCACCGTAGAGGCCGACCTCGCGCAGCCCGGGGGTGTCGATGAGCACGCCCCCGCCGGGCAGCGGTATCAGCTCGCGGGTGGTCGTGGTGTGGCGCCCCTTCTGGTCGACCTCGCGGGCTTCCTGGACGGTCATCACGTCGGCGCCGACCAGCGCGTTGGTGAGCGTGGACTTGCCCACGCCGGACTGGCCGATCAGCACCGTGGTGCCGGGGGCGCAGGCACGGAGCACGTCGATGCCCTCGCCGCTCTCCGCGCTGACCACCAGCACGGTGACGCCCGGTGCGACGGATTCGACGTCGGCCCGGATGAACTCGGCGTCGTCGACCAGGTCGGCCTTGGTGAGGACGACCAGCGGTTCAGCGCCGGACTCCCAGGCCAGGGCCAGGAAGCGCTCGATCCGCCCGAGGTCGGGATCGGCCGCGAGCGAGGCGGCGATCAGTACGGTGTCGACGTTGGCCGCCAGCACCTGGCCGTCGGAGCGCTTGCCGGCCACCTTGCGGATGATCGCGGTGGAGCGCGGCAGCAGCGCGGAGACGGCGGCCATCGGCTGGGCGTGCAGGTCGACGGCGGCCCAGTCGCCCGTGCAGGGGCAGTTGATCATGTCGGCGTCGCCCACCGGCCGGGTGTCGAGCCGGACGGTGCGCAGCTCGCCCGTCTCCGGGTCGGCCAGGACGGCGTCGCACTGGCCGCGGTCGACCCGGGTGATGCGGGCGGGGAGCAGGCCGGCCTCGGCGAGCGGGACGAAGAGCTCGTCGAGCTCGGGCGTCCAGCCGTAGCGGGCCAGCGGGGAACTCTCGGTGGGGAAGGAAGAGGAGAACAGCGAAGTGGAGGCAGCGTTGAACAACGCAGTGGCCCTTCGGGAGGAGATGGTCCCGGCGGGCTACGGCTGGCGCGGAAGGCTCAGCCGGCGGCCGGGAAGAGGAGGTGAACGCGCGTGCTGCCCAGGGCAGCTATCGGGGCGACAACGACCACGGGGGTTCACCTCCTGCTCTCTACTCCTCGGGCGGCCCAATGGCCCCCGAACCGATGTGTCACACGCTAGCGGGGTGGGCGGTCGTGGCCAACCTATTTTTGACCTGCGGAAATGCGGTAGGAAGGGGTTGCAGCGGGCCAACATTGGCCCGGCCGCAGGACGGCGCACGACGGACGATGCGCGACGGACGACGCACGACGGACGACAGAGGACCCACGACGCACGACGCACCGACCCGCCGCTACCCCCCGTAGCGGTGCTTGAGGTTCGGGTCGTCCAGCCACCACGGCCGCATCCCGCCCTCGTCCTCCTCCGGCCGCCCCGCCGCCCGGTCCTGCGCGGCCTGCGCCTCGAAGCGGGCGTCCAGCTCGGCGTCCACGGCCTTGATCTCCTCGCGCCCCTGCACCACCATCCGCCGCACCAGCGCGGCCAGGAACGGCAGGCCGACGAGGTCGCCCAGCACCCAGAAGGCGTTGCCGCCCCAGGTCTGGTCCTGCGCCAGGCTCGGCCCCCAGGGCCGCCCGAGCGCCACGTAGTAGTGCTCGGCGACGAGGTGCCCGCCGTAGATCAGCACGATCCCGAGCCCCGCGTCGAAGATCACCTCGGCGAAGGTGATGAACAGCCCGACCAGGTGCGGGTACTCGTGCCCGACCGGGTCGAGCTGCAGCCGCGGCCAGAAGTAGGCGAGGCCCAGCAGCACCAGCGCCAGGTGCAGCACCAGGTTGCCGACGCCGCTGGAGACCGACCACTCGTACCAGGGCGTGAAGTAGAGGAGCCACGGCGGCGCCATCAGCAGCGCGGTGGAGACCGCGGGGAACATCAGCACCTTGGAGGGCCGGCTGCGCAGCGCCCGCAGGATCCGCTCCCGCCGGTGCTCCGGCGAGGACCGGACCAGCAGCGAGACGGGGGCGCCGAGCGCGAGCAGCAGCGGGACGACCATGAGCAGCAGCACGACCTGCACGGCCCGGTCGGTGAACAGGACGCGCTCGTACACCCCGAGGCCGGAGCAGGTGCACCAGATCCACAGCAGCAGCCCGCCGAGGAAGGCCGCGGTGCGGGTGGGCTGCCAGCGGGCGCCGTCGCCGCGGTTCGCGGTGCGCACCGCGGCCAGGTACCAGCCGCCGAGCAGCAGCGACAGGGCGAGCACCACCGGTTCGAAGGTCCAGGAGGTGGCCAGGTCGGACCACTGCCACGCGGGCGGGCCGCCGTACGCGAGCACCCGGGCCCCGCCGGCCAACCCGCCGGCCAACGCGCCGTCCACCGCGCCGTTCATCCGTCCGCCCACCTCATCCCTACCGCCGCAGGGGCCGCGGCGCCCGGCCATGATGGCCTTCCCGACGCCGTCCGCCGCAGCCGGGGCCCACCTCTATACCCGGACCTGAACAAAGCTTTGCCAAAGCCGAACAAAGCTTTGCCCAGGCAAAGTTCTGCCCATGGCGACCCCGGAGGCGCAACCGGCGCGAGCCCGCTCCCGTCTGGCAGGATGCACCGTCGGCGATACCGGCCACGTGGGTGACAGCAAGGGGACGACAAGAGGTGCAAAGCACTGCACGCGGCGAGGGCCGGCGGCTGGCCGCGCGCCACCGCAACATCGAGCTGGGCCTGCTGGCGCTCGCGGTGGCCGTCTGCCTGGCCGGACACATCGACGCCTCGCTGGCGATGACCGACAAGCTGCCGCCCGGGCTCCTCGTCCACGGCCTGTCCCTCGGCGCGCTGGTCGCGGTGGCGCACCTGGCGGTGCGCCGGTTCGCACCGTACGCGGACCCGCTGATCCTGCCGCTGGGCGTGTTCCTGACCGGCTTCGGGCTGGTGCTGCTGGACCGGCTGGACTTCAGCTACAAGGCCGCGCACGCCGCCAAGGGCGACTACCAGAAGCTCCCGGCCGCGCCGGGCCAGCTGATGTGGACGTTCATCGCGGTGGCGGCGGCGCTCGCGCTGATCGTCTTCGTCAAGCACCACCGCTTCTTCCAGCGCTACGTCTACGTGCTGATGGCGGGCGCGCTGATCCTGCTGACCGCGCCGATCTTCTCGCCGACCGACAGCTTCGGCGCCAAGCGCTGGATCAAGCTCCCCGGGCTGCCCTCCTTCGAGCCGGACGAGTTCGTGAAGGTCGCGATCACGATCTTCTTCGCGGGCTACCTGATGGCCTCCCGGGACGCCCTGGCACTGGCCGGGCGGAAGGTCTGGGGGATGACCCTCCCGCGCGGGCGGCACGCCGGACCGGTGCTGGCGATCTGGGCGGTCAGCCTGATGGTGCTGATCTTCGAACGCGACCTGGGCACCTCGCTGATCTTCTTCGGCGTCTTCGTCGTGATGCTGTACGTGGCGACCGAGCGCACCAGCTGGGTGGTGCTCGGCCTGCTGATGGCGGTCGGCGGCGCGGCCGTGGTCGGCACCGTGGAGCCGCACGTGCACGGACGCGTCGAGGCCTGGCTGCACCCGCTCGACTACTTCCCCCCGGTCAACAACCAGGCGATCTCCGCACAGCCCGCCGAGGCCCTGTTCAGCCTCGGCACCGGACACATGACCGGGACCGGCCTGGGCTCCGGCCGGCCGTGGCTGATCGGCTTCGCCGGGCGCAGCGACTTCATCTTCACCACCATCGGGGAGGAACTCGGCCTGGCCGGGGTGACCGCGATCCTGCTGGTGTACGTGCTGCTGATCCAGCGCGGGCTGCGCACCGCGGTCGGCCTGACCGACCCGTTCGGCAAGCTGCTGGCCACCGGCCTGTCGGCGGCCCTCGCACTGCAGGTGTTCGTGGTGGTCGGCGGCGTGAGCGGGCTGGTCCCGCTGACCGGCAAGGCGCTGCCCTTCCTGGCGGCCGGCGGTTCCTCCCTACTGGCGAACTGGCTGATGGTCGCCCTGCTGATCAAGCTGAGCGACTCCTCGGGACGCACCGCCATGGACCCGGCCCCGACCAGCCCGGAGCCGCTCCCGGCGCAGGCCGTCCCGGCCGAGCGGGCGGCGGCCGGCACCCCGGCCTCCGCCGCCCCGGGCGGGACCCTGGGGGCGGGCGAACCGCTGGCCGCGGGCCCGGACGCGCTGCCGGGCACCGGGCCCGACCCGGCGGGCCCGTCGTCCGCGCCGTCCGCGCCGCCCGGCCCCGGCCACGCGGACCCGGGCGCCCCCACCGAGCTGCGCCCCTCCTTCGGCCACGCGCCCGGCGCGCCCCGGCCCGACGGACCGCAGCACGGCGGAACGCTGCCCGGCACCCCCCAGTACGGCGGTCCGCAGTTCGGCGGTCCGCAGCACGGTGGAGCGCAGGCGTCGTACGGCTACCCGCCGATCAACGAGCAGTCCACCCACGGCTACGGCCACCCGCAGCAGCCCCCGTACCCGCAGAACCCGACGATCGGCTGACCCCACCGGCACACCCCGGCCCCACCGGCACACCCCGCCGGCCGGCCGTCAAGGTGCCGTCAAGGTGCCCCAGGCCCCCGCCGACCGGCCCGGACCGCCCTCGGCACGATTCGCACACAAGTCGAACACCGGCCGACCGCCGTCAGCGCAACCGACAACGCGACCGGCAACGCAGAGGGCCTCCCCCGCACCCGCGAGGGAGGCCCTGCCCGTACGAAGCCGCCGCCACGGCCGTGCCCCTACCGTGCCACTAGCGCGCCGCTACCGCTGCTCCCACGGCGGCCTGGGCGGGTACCCCGGCACCTGCTCCGCCCCCGGCCCCGCCCCCGGCCGCTCCGGCGGCGGTGGGGAGGGCCGGTCGCTGTCCGGCGGCGGCGGGGCGGGCCGGTGGTGCGGCCCGGGCCGAGCGGTGAGCCGCGCGCGCACGTTGTCGGCGGCCAGCACGTCGGCCCACCGCTCGGGGTACTCGGCGGGCACGTCGACGTCGTCGCCGTCCTCCTCGCCCCACTCCTCCTCGACGCCCTCGGCCAGGCCGAGTTCGCGGGCGCGCCGGGCCCGTTCGACGGCCCGGCGGGCGGCGACCTCGCGGACCACCGCGGCGGCCGCCTCCTCGTGGGCGCGCTCGTTCTCGGCGCGGGCGTCGGCGGTCTCCAGGGTGGGCCAGCGGCGGTCTATGGCGGCGTTCATGGCGGCGCCGATGAGTACGGCGAGGGCCACCACGAAGATCCACAGCAGGACGGCCACCGGCGCGGCCAGCGAGCCGTACACCGAGGGGCCCTCGACCGAGCTGACCAGGTAGAGCCGCAGGCCGACGCTGCAGAAGACGAGCACCACCAGGGCGACCAGCGCGCCGGGGATGTCCTCGCGCCAGGGCGTGGAGACCGGCACGGCCAGGTGGTAGAGGGTGGTGAGGGAGACGATCAGCAGCAGGATGGCGACCGGCCAGTAGGCGGCGCCGACGAGTCCGGCGGCGCCGGGGACGGCGTTCTCGACCAGTCCGGGCCCGGCCATCAGCAGCGGCAGCACCAGTGAGCCGATCACCAGGGCGCCGAGGTAGAGGCCGAGCGACAGCAGCCGGGTCTTGACGATGCCGCGCTTGCCGTCCAGCCCGTACATGACGGTGATGGTGTCGATGAAGATGTAGAGGGCCCTGGAGCCGGACCACAGCGACAGCAGGAAGCCGATCGAGATCAGGTCGGGCCGGGCCTGGTCGAAGACCTGGCTGAGCAGCGGTTTGACGACCTCGTTGACGGAGGAGTCGGACAGGACCGTTCCGGAGGCCGAGACGATGTCGTGCTTGAGCCGCTCGATGGTGCCCGCGCCGAGGAACCCGTCGAGGTAGCCGAGGGTGGCGGCGAGGCCGAGCAGCAGCGGCGGGATGGACAGCAGGGTGAAGAAGGCCGCCTCGGCGGCGAGGCCGGTGACCCGGTACTCGACGCAGGTGTTGGTGGTGTCCTTGACCAAGTCCCACGCCGTGCGGCGCCACAGGCCCTGTTTGGCCGCGCGCCGGGAGCCCTTGCCCCGGCGCCGGGAGGGCCGTTCGGGGTTCGGTCTGCTCGTATCGCCTGCTGCTTGCACAGGGCTAACGGTATCGGGCCGGGTCGCTCCGGTTGATCTCCCCCGGGGTGCGGGCGCGTGCGCCCCGGCCGTGCGGGCTGCCGTCCGGGCACGTGCGCACCGCCGCGTCGGCCGCCGCACCGGACCGCGGTCCGAGCGCCCGTCAGGAGGCCCGGCCGGGAGCGGCGGGAACGCCCGGGCGTCCCAGATGCCGAAACTCCGGAGTCCAGTATGCGGATGTTAGTGGACCGCGAGTCCCGCGCCGTGCGAATCTCTTGCCATGCCTAGCGCCGGAACCACCCTAGTAGGTCGACTCCACGTCGATCTCCTTCGCGTGTCCAGCGCCATCTGTCCGGTGACCTGAGCTCCCACCCCACCGCACCACCGCACCCGGCGCCGTCCACCCCGCCATCCCCGCACGAGCGGATGCGCAGGCGCCCGCCCGGCCCGGTCAGCTGCTCTCCCGGCCCTGAGAAACCCGCAGGTCACAGCAGCGATCGCACGGCCGAGCACGCCCCGCGACCCACCCGGCGCCAGCGCCACCTGCCCAGAAGGACTTCACCATGGCCACCTCTCCCGAGACTGCCGAGCCCACGGCCGACCGCCCGGTCGCGCCCCGCCCCGCCGCGGCTCGCAAGGTGACCCGCCACCGCGGCGAGGGCCAGTGGGGCATGGGGCACTTCACCCCGCTGAACGCCAACGAGCAGTTCAAGAAGGACGACGACGGTCTCAATGTGCGGACACGTATTGAGACGATCTACGCGCACCGGGGCTTCGACTCGATCGACCCCGCCGACCTGCGCGGCCGGATGCGCTGGTGGGGGCTCTACACCCAGCGCAAGGAGGGCATCGACGGCGGCAAGACCGCGATCCTGGACCCGCACGAGCTGGACGCCGAGTACTTCATGCTCCGGGTGCGCATCGACGGCGGCCGGCTGACCGTCGCCCAGCTGCGCGCGGTCGCCGAGGTCTCCGAGCAGTACGCCCGGGGCACCGCCGACCTGACCGACCGGCAGAACATCCAGTACCACTGGATCCGGATCGAGGACGTCCCGGCGATCTGGCAGAAGCTGGAGGCCGTCGGCCTGTCCACCACCGAGGCCTGCGGCGACACCCCGCGCGTCATCCTCGGCTCGCCGGTGGCCGGCATCGCCGAGGACGAGATCATCGACGGCACCCCGGCCATCGAGGAGATCCAGCGCCGCTTCATCGGCAACAAGGACTTCTCCAACCTGCCGCGCAAGTTCAAGAGCGCGGTCTCCGGCTCCCCGCAGCTGGACGTCGCCCACGAGATCAACGACGTCGCCTTCGTCGGCGTGGTCCACCCCGAGCACGGGCCCGGCTTCGACCTGTGGGTCGGCGGCGGCCTGTCCACCAACCCCAAGCTCGGCGTGCGCCTGGGCGCCTGGGTCCCGCTGGACGAGGTCGCCGACGTCTACGGCGGTGTCATCGGCATCTTCCGCGACTACGGCTACCGGCGCCTGCGCAACCGCGCCCGGCTCAAGTTCCTGGTCGCCGACTGGGGCGTGGAGAAGTTCCGTCAGGTCCTGGAGGACGAGTACCTGAAGTACCGCCTCGTCGACGGGCCCGCCCCGGCCGAGCCCGCCGCCCGCTGGCGCGACCACGTCGGCGTCCACAAGCAGCAGGACGGCCGCTACTACATCGGCTTCGCCCCGCGCGTCGGCCGGGTCGACGGCAAGCTGCTCGGCCGGATCGCCGACCTCGCCGCCGCCCACGGCAGCGACCGGCTGCGCACCACCGCCGAGCAGAAGATGCTGGTCCTCGACATCGCCGAGGAGCACGTCGACTCGGTGGTGGCCGGCCTGGAGGAGCTCGACCTGCGGGTCACCCCCTCGCCGTTCCGCCGCGGCACCATGGCCTGCACCGGCATCGAGTACTGCAAGCTCGCCATCGTCGAGACCAAGGAGCGCGGGCGCACCCTGATCGACGAACTGGAGCAGCGCCTGCCGGAGTTCGCCGAGCCGCTGACCATCAACATCAACGGCTGCCCGAACGCCTGCGCCCGGATCCAGGTCGCCGACATCGGCCTCAAGGGCCAGCTGGTCACCGACGAGCACGGCGAGCAGGTCGAGGGCTACCAGGTCCACCTGGGCGGCGCGCTCGGCCTGGAGGCCGGCTTCGGCCGCAAGGTCCGCGGCCTCAAGGTCACCAGCGCCGGCCTGCCCGACTACGTCGAGCGCGTGCTGACCCGCTACCAGGCCGACCGCGCCGAGGGCGAGCGCTTCGCCCAGTGGACGGCCCGCGCCACCGAGGAGCAGCTGTCGTGAGCGAGCGCAGCGAGCGAACCGGTAGGCAGGGCGTTGTTCGCGAAGCGAACGCCGAGCGGAGCGAGGTGGGCGATGAGTGAGCGAGCCGCGCCGTTCTTCTGCCCGTACTGCGGGGACGAGGACCTGCGCCCGTCCGAGGCCGGCCACGGCGCCTGGGAGTGCCACGGCTGCCGCCGCGCCTTCCAGTTGAAGTTCCTCGGCCTGCTGTCACCGACCAACGGGGGTGCGTCGCATGACCGACCGGGCCACGACTGACCACGAGGAGCTCGCCGTCCGGGCCGGCCGCGAGCTGGAGGAGGCCACCCCGCAGGAGGTGCTGCGCTGGGCCGCCGACACCTTCGGCGAGCGGTTCTGCGTCACCTCCTCGATGGAGGACGCGGTGGTAGCCCACCTCGCGTCCTCGGTGTTCCCGGGGGTGGACGTGGTGTTCCTGGACACCGGTTACCACTTCCCGGAGACCATCGGGACCAGGGACGCGGTCGCCGCGACCATGCCGGTCAACGTCATCACGCTCACCCCGCTGAGGACGGTCGCCGAGCAGGACGCCGAGCACGGGCCGCGGCTGCACGACCGCGACCCGGACCTGTGCTGCGCGCTGCGCAAGGTCGAGCCGCTCAACCGCGGCCTGGCCGGCTACGACGCGTGGGCGACCGGGCTGCGCCGCGACGAGTCCCCGACCCGGGCGAACACGCCGGTGGTCTCCTGGGACCCGAAGCGCCGCAAGGTCAAGATCGCCCCGATCGCCCGCTGGACGCAGCAGGACGTGGACGCCTACGTCGCCGCGAACGGCGTGCTGCTCAACCCGCTGCTGTGGGAGGGCTACCCGTCCATCGGCTGCTCGCCGCTGTCCTGCACCCGCAAGCCGGGCGAGGGCGAGGACGCCCGGGCCGGCCGCTGGTCCGGCTCCGGCAAGACCGAGTGCGGCATCCACCTCTGAGGCCCCCGGCCTCCTGACCGTCCGTCAACCACCGCGTAAGGAACGAACCGTGACAGCTCACACCCCGGCCGCCGACGGAGCCGCAGAGGCGGCCCCCGCGGCCGCCCCCTGCGAGCGCGGCGCCACCGTGTGGCTGACCGGGCTGCCGAGCGCGGGCAAGACCACCCTGGCCTTCGCACTGGCCGGGCGGCTGCGCGCCGAGGGCCACAAGGTCGAGGTGCTGGACGGCGACGAGATCCGCGAGTTCCTCTCCAAGGGCCTCGGCTTCTCCCGCGAGGACCGGCACACCAACGTCACCCGGATCGGCTTCGTCGCCGAGAAGCTCGCCGCCAACGGCGTCAAGGTGCTCGCCCCGGTGATCGCCCCGTTCGCCGACTCCCGCACCGCGGTGCGCGAGCGGCACGCCGCGGCCGGCACCGAGTTCCTGGAGATCCACGTCGCCACCCCGGTCGAGCTGTGCGCCGAACGGGACGTCAAGGGCCTGTACGCCAAGCAGGCCGCCGGGGAGATCTCCGGCCTGACCGGCGTCGACGACCCGTACGAGGCCCCGGCCGCACCGGAGTTGCGCCTCCAGACGCAGGGCCGCGCGGTCGCCGAGTCCGCCGCCGAGCTGCACGCCTTCCTGACCGAGAGGGGTCTGGCATGACCACCGCGACCGACAGCCCGGTCCGCACCCAGGACGCCGGCCAGGATTCAGGGGGGCCCTTCGCGCTGTCCCACCTGGACGCGCTGGAGGCCGAGTCGGTGCACATCTTCCGCGAGGTCGCGGGGGAGTTCGAGCGCCCGGTGATCCTGTTCTCCGGCGGCAAGGACTCCATCCTGATGCTGCACCTGGCGCTCAAGGCCTTCGCACCGGCCGCCGTGCCCTTCTCCCTCCTGCACGTCGACACCGGCCACAACTTCCCCGAGGTCCTGGCCTACCGCGACCGGACCGTCGCCGAGCACAACCTGCGCCTGCACGTCGCCCACGTCCAGGACTTCATCGACGACGGCCGGCTGCGCGAGCGCCCCGACGGCACCCGCAACCCGCTGCAGACCGTGCCGCTGCTCGACGCCATCGAGACCAACCGCTTCGACGCGGTGTTCGGCGGCGGGCGCCGCGACGAGGAGAAGGCCCGCGCCAAGGAGCGCGTCTTCTCCCTGCGCGACGAGTTCGGCGCCTGGGACCCGCGCCGCCAGCGCCCCGAGCTGTGGTCGCTGTACAACGGCCGGCACGCCGTCGGCGAGCACGTGCGGGTCTTCCCGCTGTCCAACTGGACCGAGCTGGACGTCTGGCAGTACATCGAGCGCGAGGGCATCGAACTGCCCGAGATCTACTACGCCCACGAGCGGGACGTCTTCGCCCGCAGCGGCATGTGGCTGACCGCCGGCGAGTGGGGCGGCCCCAAGGACAGCGAGCCCGTCGAGCGGCGCCTGGTGCGCTACCGCACCGTCGGCGACATGTCCTGCACCGGCGCCGTCGACTCCGACGCCACCACCATCGAGGCCGTGATCGCCGAGATCGCCGCCAGCCGCCTCACCGAGCGCGGCGCCACCCGCGCCGACGACAAGCTGTCCGAGGCCGCGATGGAAGACCGCAAGCGCGAGGGGTACTTCTAATGAGCACCACCAGCACGACCGTCGGGACCAGCGCCACCTCCCTGCTGCGCTTCGCCACCGCCGGCTCCGTCGACGACGGCAAGTCCACCCTGGTCGGCCGCCTGCTGCACGACTCCAAGTCGGTGCTCGCCGACCAGCTGGAGGCCGTCGAGCACGCCTCCCGCAGCCGCGGCCAGGAGGCACCCGACCTCGCGCTGCTCACCGACGGCCTGCGGGCCGAACGCGAGCAGGGCATCACCATCGACGTCGCCTACCGCTACTTCGCCACCCCCCGGCGCCGGTTCATCCTCGCCGACACCCCCGGGCACGTGCAGTACACCCGCAACATGGTGACCGGCGCCTCCACCGCCGAGCTCGCCGTCGTCCTGGTCGACGCCCGCAACGGCGTGGTCGAGCAGACCCGCCGGCACGCCGCCGTCGCCGCCCTGCTGCGGGTGCCGCACGTGGTGCTGGCCGTCAACAAGATGGACCTGGTCGACTACGCCGAGCCGGTGTTCGCCGCGATCGCCGCCGAGTTCACCGCCTACGCCGCCTCGCTCGGGGTCAAGGACGTGCTGGCCGTCCCGATCTCCGCCCTCGCCGGGGACAACGTCGTCGAGCCGTCCGCGCAGATGGACTGGTACGGCGGCCCGACCCTGCTGGAGCACCTGGAGACCGTCCCGGTCGGCAGCGACCCCGGCGCGGAGCCCGCCCGCTTCCCCGTCCAGTACGTGATCCGCCCGCAGACCGAGGAGCACCCCGACTACCGCGGCTACGCGGGCCAGCTGGCCTCCGGCGTGCTGCGCGTCGGCGACCCCGTCACCGTGCTGCCCTCCGGCCACACCACCACCGTCGCCGCCATCGACGCCCTCGGACGGGAAACGGACCTCGCCTGGGCCCCGCAGTCGGTCACCGTCCGCCTCGCCGACGACCTCGACGTCTCCCGCGGCGACCTCATCACCGCCGGGGCCTCCCCCGCCCCCACCAAGGACATCGAGGCCACCGTCAGCCACCTCAACGAGCGGCCGCTGCGCGCCGGGGACAAGGTGCTGCTCAAGCACACCACCCGCACCGTGCGCGCCCTCGTCAAGGAGATCACCTACCGCATCGACATCGACACCCTCGAACAGCGCTCCGGCACCGAGGGGTTGAACGTCAACGACATCGGCCACGTGAAGCTGCGCACCGCCGAGCCGCTGGCCCTCGACGACTACACCGACAACCGCCGCACCGGCTCGTTCCTGCTGATCGACCCGGCCGACGGCACCACCCTCACCGCCGGCATGGCGGGCGAGGCCTTCGCCACCGTACGCACCGACGGCGCGCCCGGCGCGCCCGAAGAGGAGGACTGGGTCTGATGCCCAGCGAGGCGTTCTCGGGCATGGACAAGGAAGGCGGCCGCATCGGCAGCGGCGTCCTCGGCAGCGGCCAGGGCGGCTTGACCCGATGTGCGGGCCGACGGGGCTGAGAACGCCCCGTCACCGGGCCGCTCCCCACGGCCGCCCGGCTTGCCCGGCACACCCCCTGCCGCAAGCGCCACCTTCCCACCGTCCGCCCGGGACCGCTTCCTGACGGTCCGTCCGCGAACAGGACCCACCATGGCACCGCACCAGGCACCCTCGTACCGCACCCCCTCCGATCGGCCCGCCCGCCCCAACGCCGGCCGGATCAGACGCACGGCCGCGGCCGCCGCCGCCGGCCTGACCGCCGTCGCCCTGCTGTCGGCCTGCAGCTACGGCTCCAAGGCCGACACCAAGGCCGACACCGCGGCCACCGTGGGGAGTTCGGCGTCCGGCCCCAAGCTCACCGCGGACACGGTGAAGATCGGCTACTTCGCCAACCTGACCCACGGCACCCCGCTGGTCGGGCTCCAGGAAGGCATATTCCAGAAGGAGTTGGGCGCCACCCAGGTGAAGACCCAGGTCTTCAACGCGGGCCCGGCGGAGATCGAGGCGCTCAACGCCGGATCGATCGACATCGGCTGGATCGGCCCCTCCCCGGCGATCAACGGCTACACCAAGTCCGACGGCAAGTCCTTGAAGATCATCGGCGGTTCGGCCTCCGGCGGGGTCAAGCTGGTGGTCAACCCCGAGAAGATCGGCTCGCTGGACGACCTCAAGGGCAAGAAGATCGCCACCCCGCAGCTGGGCAACACCCAGGACGTGGCGCTGCTCAACTACCTGGCCGGCAAGGGCTACAAGGTCGACGCGGCGTCCGGCGCGGGCGACGTCTCGGTGGTGCGCACCGACAACAAGGTCACCCCCGACGCCTACCGGCAGGGCTCCATCGACGGCGCCTGGGTGCCCGAGCCCACCGCCTCCAAGCTGGTCACCCTCGGCGCGAAGGTCCTGCTCAACGAGAAGGACGTCTGGCCGGACAAGAAGTTCGTGATCACCAACATCATCGTCTCGCAGAAGTTCCTCAAGGAGCACCCGGACGTGGTGGAGGCCGTGCTGCGCGGCTCGGTGAACACCAACGCCTTCATCAAGGCCAACCCCGACAAGGCCAAGGCCGACGCCAACGAGGCGATCAAGAAGGAGGCCGGCAACGCGCTGGAGCCGGCCGTCCTCGACCCGGCCTGGTCCGACATCGACTTCCTGGACGACCCGCTGGCGAACACCCTCCAGGCCGAGGCCGACCACGCCGTCACCGCCGGGCTCCTCAAGAAGCCCAACCTGAACGGCATCTACGACCTCACCCTGCTGAACAAGGTCCTCGCGGCCAAGGACCAGGCGCCCGTGGCGGACGCCGGACTCGGCGCCAAGTAGCCCGGCGCCTCGCAGCTCCGCGGTCCGGCCCCCGCCCGCCCGGTCGATCCCCGATCGATGCCCACCGGGCCGGGCGGGGCCGGACCCGGCCTCCCGCTCCGCAGCCCCCGCCAGCCCCGCCAGACCACTCACGCAGGAGGTGCCCGGATGACCCCGGCACTGACCACCTCGGCGGACGCCCCCGGCGCCGACGCCACCGGCGGCACGCCCGCCGTCCGGATCTCGCACGTGCACAAGTCCTTCGGCCGCCCGGGCGCCGCCACCCACGTGCTGGACGACATCACCCTCGACGTCGCGCCCGGCGAGTTCGTCACCCTGCTCGGCGCCTCGGGCTGCGGCAAGTCCACCCTGCTCAACCTGGTCGCCGGCCTCGACGCGCCCACCCGCGGCAGCATCGAGGTGTCCGGCGGCCGCCCCGCCCTGATGTTCCAGGAGCACGCCCTGTTCCCCTGGCTCACCGCCGGGAAGAACATCGAACTGGCCCTCAAGCTGGCCGGCGTCCCCCGCCCCGAGCGCCGCGCCGAGGCCGAGCGCCTGCTCGAACTCGTCCGCCTGAACGGCGCGTACGGCAAGCGGGTGCACGAGCTGTCCGGCGGCATGCGCCAGCGCGTCGCGATGGCCCGCGCCCTCGCCCAGGGCAGCAAGGTGCTGCTGATGGACGAGCCCTTCGCGGCCCTCGACGCCATCACCCGGGACGTCCTGCACGACGAGATCACCCGGATCTGGGCCGAGCGGCAGCTGTCCGTCCTGTTCGTCACCCACAACGTGCGCGAGGCCGTCCGGCTGGCCCAGCGCGTCGTGCTGCTCTCCTCCCGCCCCGGCCGGGTCGCCCGGGAGTGGCGGATCGACCTTCCGCAGCCGCGCCGCATCGAGTCCTCCGGCGTCGCCGACCTGTCCATCGAGATCACCGAAGAACTGCGTGGGGAGATCCGTCGCCATGGCCAGCACTGACACCGCTCCCGTCGTCCTGGACAAGAACCCCGTCTCCGACGGCGTCTCCGACAGCGCCGACGTCGGCGCCGGCCTGGACGCCCTCGACTCCGTCACCGCCCGGCGCAGCTCGCTCGGCGAGGTGCTGCGCGGCAAGGCCCTGCCGCCGCTGATCGGCGTGCTGGTGGTGCTGGCACTGTGGCAGGGCGCGTACAGCCTGCACCTCACCTCCTCGTACAAGCTGCCCAGCCCCACCGACGTGTGGCACTCCCTCCAGGACCTCTGGTACCAGGGCACGCTGTTCTCGATCATCTGGACCAGCGTCTGGCGCGGCCTGTCGGGCTTCCTGCTCGCCGTCGTCATCGGCACCCCGATCGGCCTGGTCGTCGCCCGGGTCAGGCCGGTGCGCACCGCGATCGGCCCGGTCCTCCAGGGCCTCCAGTCGCTGCCCTCGGTCGCCTGGGTGCCGGCCGCGGTCATCTGGCTCGGCATCAACGACCAGATGATGTACGCGGTGATCCTGCTCGGCGCCGTCCCGTCCATCGCCAACGGGCTGGTGGCCGGCATCGACCAGGTCCCGCCGCTGTTCCTGCGGGCCGGGCGCACCCTCGGCGCCACCGGCCTGACCGGCGCCCGCCACGTGCTCATCCCCGCCGCGCTGCCCGGCTACCTGGCCGGCCTCAAGCAGGGCTGGGCGTTCTCCTGGCGCTCCCTGATGGCCGCCGAGCTCGTCGCCTCCTCCCCCGACCTCGGCCGGGGCCTGGGCCGGTTCCTGGAGGACCAGCGCGAGTTCTCCGACATGTCCGGGGTGCTGCTCGGCATCATCCTGATCCTGTTCGTCGGCATCGCCATCGAACTGCTCGTCTTCACCCCGGTCGAACGCCGGGTGCTGCGCAACCGCGGCCTGCTGGCCTCCGGCAAGTGAGGCGGCCGCCGGTGCCCGCCCTCCTGCTCATCGCCCACGGCAGCCGCGACCCGCGGCACGCCGCGACCGTGGCCGCGCTGGTCCGGGAGGTGCGGGCCCAGCGGCCCGCCCTGGAGGTCGCCACCGCCTACCTGGACCACTGCGCGCCGCGGATCCCCCAGCTGGTCGGGCGGTCCGGCCGGTTCGGGCGGGCGGCGGACGCGGTGGCCGTCCCGCTGCTGCTCAACCGGGCCTTCCACGCCAAGCACGACATCCCCGCCGCGCTGCGCGCTACCGGCGCGGGCCTGCCGGTGGCGGACGTGCTGGGCCCCTCCCCGCTGCTGCTCGCCGCCCTGGACCGCCGGCTGGCCGGGGCCGGGCTCGACGTCGGCTCGGCGGCGGTCCGCGCCCGTACGGGTGTGGTGCTGGCCGCGGCCGGCTCCTCCGACCCGGCCGCCGACGCGGCCACCCGCCGGGTCGCCGCCGAGTGGCGCCGCACCCGCGGCTGGGCCGCCGTCGAGGTCGCGTACGCCTCGGCGGCGGGCCCGCGCGTGCCCGACGCCCTCGCCGCCCTGCGCGCGGCAGGCGCCGAGCGGACCGCCGTCGCCCCGTACCTGCTGGCCCCGGGCCTGCTGCCGGACCGCATCGCGGCGGCTGCGGCGGGCGCGGACCTGGTCGCCGACGTCCTCGGCGCCGCCCCGGAGCTGGCCGCTCTGCTGCTGGAACGCTACGACGAGGCCCGTCGGGCGGCGGCAACGGTTCCGGCGCTGAGCGCCTGAGCCGGAGTCCGGCTCAGCGTGCCTCCGTCTCCGCCCGGTGCACGTACGCGGCGATCTCGACGGCTTCCCAGTGCCGCGCCCGCTCGAAGTGCCGACCGGTCCGGGCCGCATGCTCCTGCTGGTGACGCGCGACGGCGGCGGTGATCACGCTCAGTGGCACGGTCCCGCCCGGGTCCACGACGGTGGCTTCGACCCATTCCCGGAGGAGGACGCCCGGCTCGGTCTCCCGCTCCTGCGCCCGTCGTCGCACCTCGTCCATCACCGGCTTGGGCAGCCGCAGCCAGGTGGTGATCATCGCCGGCTCCGGGGCCGGCGGCTCGGCGTCCATGAGCTGGCCCCCGGCCAGTTCGCGCGTCCCGCCGTACTCGGCGCTCGCTTCGAGCTCCGGCTCGTCGGCCATCCACCACTCCCATCGAGCCACCGGGCCTCTCCCGTCTCCTGGGCCGCAGCGTGCCAGCGGCCCGCACGCCGGGCCAGCCGCACCCACTCGGGCGGGTGACGGCTAGTGTCCTGAGTCCTTGATCCGTCGTTGGTCAGTGCATGGGACGTCCTGGGCCGAGGCTGGCCGAGCTGGTGTTGTCGGATCACGAGCGGCAG
>NZ_JBHYGR010000012.1:0-66197 GCF_042738155.1 Kitasatospora sp. NPDC059088
GGGGTGTCGATGCTGGGGAAGATGTTGAGGACCTTGCGGCGGCCGGCGAAGTCCTGGAGCGAGGTGTCCGCGAGGCCCTCGCCGACCAGCGTGAAGGCGGGGGCCTGGCTGCCGGCGGCGGGCAGTACGCCGCCGATCTCGACCGGGTTCCCCTTGAGCGTGACCTGAGCCATGAAAAGCCTCCTACCAGCGGTGTACGACAGACAACGCCGTCGATCCTACTGCCCGCACCCCGCGCCCGACGCGGGGTGACCGAGGAGCGGACACCCTCCCGCGTCGCGCTGGCGGAGTCGGCCCGATTCTGGGCCTGAGGCCGCCGGGCGGGGCTGTGCGATGCTGACGGGGCGGCAGACGGCAGACGGCCGGTGGGACAGGGGGAGGGGCGGATGGCCGAGGGCGGCGGGAGCGGGTTCGACGTGGTGCGGCGCGGCTACGAGTGCGCGGAGGTGGACGCCTACCTGGCCTTGGCGCCCTCCCGGCGCCCGGACGCCCCGGGTTTCACCATCGCCCGGCGCGGCTACGACCGGGCGCAGGTCGACCGCGCGCTGGCCGCCGCACCTGCCGCTGCGGTGCCCGTGGACGCGGTCGCCCGGCGCGGGTTCGACCTGGTGAGCTGGGGCTACGAGCGGTCCGAGGTGGATGCCTACCTGGCGTCGGCGTCGGCGTCGGGGGCGGGGCGGCGTGCGGGCGGGCCTCGGTTCCGGCTCGTGCGGCGCGGCTACCACCCCGCGCAGGTCGACCTGGTGGCGGCGGGCGCGGTGCCGGTGTTCGCCACGGCGTGGCGCGGCTACGACCCGGCACAGGTGGACGCCCACCTGGCGCAGGCCGCGCATCGGCGCCCGGCGGCCTCGGCGGCCGCGGTGTTCGCGGTGGTGCCCCGGGGCTACCGGCGTGCGCAGGTGGACGGCTACCTGGGGGCGTACGGTCCGGGCGGCACGGTCGCGCCGTCCTGAGGACCGCCGGGCCGCCCGCCGGGCCGACTGCCGAGCCACCGGCGGTTGTGCGAATTCGGTGACGCATCGTCAGTTCCGCGTGGTCTACTGCGTGCCGGATCGTTCGCGCACAAGTCGCCGCGAGGAGTGGACCGTTCGATGAACGCCGTATGCCCGGGGTGCGCCGCCGGGGAGCACGCCCTGCCCGTGCCCGAGGCCCTGGAGGACGCGGCTGCGGCCGCCGTGGACCCGCCGGCGGCCGCCCACCTGGCCCCGCCGCCCGCGCCGGGGCCGCAGCCCGTACGGGAGAGCGCGGCGGTGGTCGTGCTGGTGGTGCTCGCGGCGCTCTGGCTGCTGGTGGGGGTGCTGGGCATGCTGCACCCGGATCCGGACCTGCATCGACACGACGACGCCTATCGGGCGGGCCACCTGCTGGGCGGCCTGGTCGGCCCGGCGGTGCTGACGGCCGCGGCCCTGCTGGTGCGCACCGTCTCCCGGCGGCGGGGCCGGCGACGGGAGGAGGAGCGACTGCGGGTCCAGCACGCGCGCCGGCAGGACCTGATGCAGCGGTGGCGGCGCGGCTGGTGGTGCCGGCGCTGCCGGGTGGCGTTCTTCCCGTCCGGTGCGCTGCACCCGGGCAGTCCAGCCTCGCCCGCGCTGGCGGCGCAGCACTACCCGGCCTGGGTGCTGGGCGTCGGCGCCCCGGGGACGCGGGGAGAGGACGGCCAGGTGCTCTTGTAGTGGGCCGGGCGCGCGTCGCGCTCGGAAGGGCACATCCCGGCGGAGGCCACCCCGCGACCCCAATCCCCGTGAGGCCCGCGCGGACCGTCCAGGATGCGGCGGGCCTGGCGAGGGGTCAGCGGGCGGAGGACGAGGCATTCGGTGACCAGGTCGTCCATGCCCGCTTCCTGCCACCCGCCGTCCGCACCCGCAGCCGCATCATTCGTGTGCGCGCCGCGGGGCAGGCCTGTTAGCTTGCCCGCCTTGGCTTGCCTGCCGATGGGTGGCGGGCGCCCGGGGAGTGGGGGACGGCGGGTGTCGATGGTGGACTGGTGGCTGGTCCGGGGGAAGGTGTGCTCCCTGGCTTGGGAGGGCGGCGAGTTGATCGATCCGGTCGGCGGTGGTCGGCGGTGGTCGGCGGTGGTCGGCGGTGGAGCGCGGACGGGACGGAGCGTCCCGGCCGAGCTGTCGCCGCCGCTTTCGGCCCCGGGTTCGACCGGGCAGTGGTCTCGCCCTCGGGGCGCTACGCCGTCGTCCACGAGGAGCGGGGTACCAGGGGTGTGGTCGTCGGCCTCGACGGACGGGGCGTGCTGCGCGAGCTCGCCCGGGCCGACCACTGCGCCGACGCCTACGACTACCCGGTCGCGCTCGGCGCGCTGCCCGACGGCCGCGAGGTGCTCGTCCACTGCCCCGAGGAGTACAACGTGCTCCAGATCGAGGAGTTGGAGTCCGGACGGCGCCTCACCGGAGGTGCCCGGGAGCCCGTGGACATCTTCCACTCGCGGCCGGCGGTGAGCCCGGACGGCCGGTACCTGCTGGTGACGGGGTGGGTGTGGCACCCCTACGGTGTCGCGGAGGTGTACGACCTCGCGGCGGCGCTCGCCGATCCGGCGGTGCTGGACGGCGACGGGGTTCTCCCGGCGTCCCCCGAGACCGACGCCGAAGTGGTCTCCGGCTGCTGGCTGGACGCCGACCGGTTGGCGATCGCCACAACGGGCGAGCTCGACTACCTGGTCGACGACGGAGCCGACGACGGGGCCGACGATTCCGGCTGCGCGGCGGCCCCGGCCGCTGGAGCGAACCACCTCGGAGTGTGGTCGATGTCGGCCCGGCGCTGGCTGCACCACAGCCCCTTGGACCACCGCGCCGGCACCCTGCTCGGCCGGGGCGGCTCCGCCCAGGTGGTCTCGCTCCACGGGCACCCCCGCCTGCTCGACGCCGCGACCGGCACCCTGGTCGCCGAGTGGCCCGAGGTGACGCTCACACGGCGGAACGGCAGCTACGGCGCCGAGCACATCCCGACCCCCGTCGCCGCGCTCAGCCCGGACGGCCGCCGCCTCGCCGTCGCCCAGGACAAGGGCATCGCCCTGATCGACCTGCCGGACTGACCTGGCTGACCGGACTGACCGGACTGACCGGACTGACCGGGCCGGCCGCACGGAGGTGTCGGAGGGCGTGGCTAGCATCCCCGGCATGGGCTACACCACTGACTTCACCGGCCGGGTCGCCGTCACCCCACCGCTCAACCCGGCCGAGATCGCGTACCTGCGGAAGTTCGCCGGCACCCGCCGAATGGACCGTGCCGGCGGCCCCTACTACGTCGACGGGAGCGGCTACGCGGGGCAGGGCCGCGACGCCGACATCCGCGACTTCGACAAGCCCCCGGCGGGTCAGCCCGGCCTCTGGTGCCGCTGGGTGCCGACGGCGGACGGTTCGGCGATCGAGTGGAGCCAGGTGGAGAAGTTCTACGACGCGCCCGAGTGGATGACCTATCTGATCGACCACTTCTTGAAGCCCCGCGCCCATGCCCAAGGCACGCCCGGTTTCGAGGAGTTCACGTTCGACCACGTGGCCGACGGCACGATCGACGCACAGGGGGAGGAGCCCTGGGACACCTGGCAGCTCCTGGTGCGCGGCAACGAGGTCTCCGTCTCCGCGGCCGAACTCCCGGACCCGGCCTGGCTGTGCGGGGGGTGCCGGGAGCCCGTCGCCGACGAGGACGCCGGGTGCTGCCCGGGCGCGGAGCCGATGCCGGTGTTCCCGGAGCCGTGACGTCCGGGGCACTCGGGCGTCCCTCGCCCCCGCCGCGCTGCGCGCCCGCCCGGGTGGCAGCCCTCAGCTGTACGGGCTCCAGCGCCCGAAGCGGGCCAGCAGGTGGCGGGCGCGGTCCTCGTCCAGGCCGAGTGCGGCGGCTGTCGCCGCGAGGCCCAGGTCGCGTCGGGCGTCGTGGGCGGGCCAGTACGCGGTCCGCTCCGCGGTCACCTCCAGCAACCGGGCGGCCCGCAGCGCCGCCAACGGGGAGTTCTGCGCCAGCTTCTCGATGGCCTCGCCCAGGCCGTGCAGTACCTCGGCGAGGTCCTCGGGCAGGGCCACGGCCGACTTCTCGACCTCGACGGTGTGCTGGTCCCACTCCTGCTCGCAGGTGTCCGCCGGCTCCGCGGCCGCTTCGCCGAGCCGCTGTTCCCCGATCTGCCCCCAGTCGAGCGGGTGCTCGGGGCCGGACCAGCCGCAGGAGCACACGGCGCGCAAGGCGTGCGCGCGCGGGGCGAGGCGTGAGTGCCCGTCGTACACGGTCCACTGCGCGGTGGTCAGTCCGGCCCCGTGCTCCGTCATCATGATGTACGCGGGTTTCGGCACGGTCCCGTCGGCGAGGAGCACGCCGACCGACCCGGTGTGCGAGGCCCCGAACTCGTCCGTCGTCCATGTCTCTTGCTTGACCATGACGAGCCTGCCTCTCCAGTGGTCCGCCTACGCGGAACGCCCGCCCCCGGGCGCGGCACCGACGATCCCGCAGCAGGGGCTCACGGACCACCGAAACCGCGAAACGCCGCCCATCCGTGTCACCTTCGGGGACACTCCCCGCGGGAACGGTCGGCCGGCTGCCTACAGCGCGCGTTCGGAGCAGAAGGTCGACAGCGAAGGCGGCCGGCACAAGAATGCCAACGCGGCGGAGAGCTCGAAGACCACAGTGAGGTTTGATGAAGCCGATACGGATCTACCCGAAGTACCAGCGGTTGTTCCTCGTGGCGGGCGGGCTGGTGTTCCTTTCAATCGCGGTCGCCGGTGTGATCATCACCCCGATCGGTTCCAAGGTGTTCTACTCGTTCGTGCTGGTGTTCTCGGTGGTCTGGTGTCACCAGGGTGCCCGGCTGGGACTGGTCATCGGGCCCCAGGGCATCGTCGAGCGCTCGATGGGACGTCCGAACCGCATCTCCTGGCAGGACATCGAGGACGTCACGGTCGAGGGCGGGACGAACGCCGGGGTGGCCGCAGTCGTGATGATCGCGCTGACCGTCCGCGGTGGTGACGTCCTGCTGCTGCGGGGAACGGCGCGGTACGACCGGAAGGGCGTCGAGCAGACCCGCCGTCGGATCCTTGCCATGCGGGCCGCCGCCCTGGGAACTCCGGTGGAATCGCAGGGCTTTCAGAGTCCGGGAAACGGCCACAGGCCGTCCGGGAAGCGATCTCCCACCCGCGTCGCATGCTGCGCCCACCCCTCTCCTGAACCCCGGGGTTGTTGCTGACCTCGGGCGGGTTCGGTGACTGCGGATCGGGCGGCGGGACCTCCAAGACCCCCGACCGGGTAAAGCTGAGGCGGAGCGGTGCACCGTGCCGGTACGATCCTGCTCGCCGCGCACACAGGTGCGGGGGCGGGGGGATCGGGGCGAGGTGTGTCCGCGCCGCCTTCGTGCCTTCACGCCTTCGTGTCTTGTGCCTTCTTCGGTGCCCGGTGCCCGGTGCCCGGTGCCCGGTGCCCGGTGCCCGCTCACGGGCCGCTCGGTGCGGGTGAGCGGCGCCTCTCCCCGTCCCGCTAGGAAAGCAGTTCATGGTCTTCTCGCTTGTGGTGCTCGTCGTGCTCGTGGTGCTCGTCGCCGTCGTGGGCAAAGTGATCGTCTCGCAGCGCGCCCGGGAACGGCGGAGCCTCCTGGAGACCGAGCTGTGGCGCAGGCTGGCCCCGCGCGAGCAGCTCGTGGTCAAGGGGGACGAGCCGTCCGCGGAGTTGGCGGCCGTGCTCGATGGGGCCGGGGGCGGTGACTGGCGGGCGGCGGCGAAGTACCTGGCCGAAGCCGAAGCCGGAGCCGACAGCGGTGCTGACAGCCGCGCCAACCGGCGCTGGATGCGGATGGAGCCGCTCAGCACGGCGGCCTCCAAGGAGGACGACTGGCTGCGGCGGTGGCGCGAGGAGGAGCCGCGCGACGCGGCGGCCGCCCTGCTGCAGACCGACGCACTGGTGCAGCTCGCCTGGGAGATCCGCACCGGCAGGTACGCCTCCGAGGTGACCAGGGAGCAGGCCCGCGGGTTCCACCGCGTACTGGGGGAGGCGGAGCAGGCCGCGCGGGAGGCCGTCGAGCTGGCTCCGGCCGAGGACCCCAATCCCTGGGTGGCGCAGATCGCGATCGCCATGGGACTGGGCCGGTCGAACGAGGACTTCCGTCAGCTGTGGGCCGAGGTGACGGCCCGTGACCCGCACCACCTGCGGGCGCACGAGGGCGCGCTGCAGTACTGGTGCGCCAAGTGGCACGGCAGCAACGAGCTGATGCACGCCTTCGTCGACGCCGCGCTCGCCGACGCACCGGCCGGCAGCCTGCTGACCAGCCTGCGGGTGCGGGCGCTCTTCGAGCAGTACACCCGCGACAGCGCCGGGGCGGCCGCCTACCGGACGCCGGAGTTCACCGCGGCCGTGGACGCCCTGCTGGCCGATCTGGAGCAGGCCGATCCGGCGCACCCGCAGCTCCAGGCCGCCCGGGGCTGGGCCGCCTGGTCACTGGTCATGAATGCCCGGGTGGCGCACGCCTTCGAGATGTTCGAGGTGATGGGCCGTGAGGTGGCCGGCCCCTGGAGCGCCTACGAGGACCCGCAGACGGCCTTCCACCGGATGCGCACGATCGCCGTGGACGCGATCGCCCGGGCGACGGTCTGACCTGCACCGGTCGGGCGCCGGTCGGGCGCCGGTCAGTGTCCTGCCGACACCGACCGTCCGATCGGCCAACGCGGTCCGTCCGGGCCGCCCTGCCACGCCCACTGGGAGTCGGGGGTGACGGTGATGCCGTAGTCGTACCGGTCCGGGCGGCCGAGCTCCTCCCACGCGGACCGGGCGGCCGTCACCTCGTCGCCGATGCGGCGCGGCCCGCCCTGGTACAGCATCACGGAGCCGTCGCCGCGCGCGGTGAACGCGGCCCACGACCGGTCGCCGTCGTGGACCCAGGCGTTGACGCCGTCCTCGTCCCGGCCGGTGAGCAGTGCCGCGTCCGGTACGGCCACGCGCAGGGCGAAGCGCAGGTCCCAGTCGTTCTCCAACGCGCCCAGGTCGTACGCCGGGAGCAGGCGCTCCGCGTCCGGTTCGGCCGTGCCGCCGCGCACCGCGGTGTAGGCGGCGTGGCCGGCGGGTGCCGGGGTGGGGGCGGTGCGGTCGGCCATGAACTGGGCGAGGCCCTGGACCCAGCCGGTCGCGCTCCTGCCGTCGTCGGCGACGACGAGGGCGACGTGCCCCAACAGGCCCCAGGGGTAGACGATCCGGCCGCCCGGCCGTACCGCCTCCACCCAGGCCCACGGGACGGCCTCCACCGCGTAGGTGGCGTGGATCCGGTCGACGGGCATCCCGCCGGGCGCCCCGCCGCCGGTCGCGTTGCCGGTCACCACCTCGACGGACAGCCCGGCGGCCGCCAGACGGCGGCGGGCGGCGGCGGCCAGGTGCTCGTCCACCTCGCTGGAGACCACCAGCCCGGGACCGGCCCGCCACGCGGCCAGCGCCGCCGTCCACCCCTGCCCGGTGCCGATGTCCCACACCCGGTGGCCGGGTTCCAGGCGGAGGCTGTCCAGCATGTCCGCCACGACGGACGGCGCGGACAGCGACGAGGACGGCAACGACGGCGCCGACAGGCTGCTGCCGACCTGGGTGACGGCCGCGTCGTGGACGCCGGCGAACAGCTCGTCCGCCCACCCGCGCCGGTCCGTCGTACGGTCGAGCGGCACATAGGCCCGGCCGTCCCAGCGCCACAGCCGGTCCGGCGCGAACCGGTCGCGCGGCACCGCCGCCATGGCCTCGCGCACCCACGGGGACGCGGTCGGCCACGCCCCGTCGCGCTCCATCACCGCGTCCAGGTGCGCCCGGCGACCCGCCAGGTCCTCGTCGTCCGTCACCGTGCGCTACTTGCGGCGCGTGCCGGTGCCCGGCGGCGGGGGCGGGACCTGCCCGTCGTTGTTCCCGGGCGGCGGGGTGCCCGTTCCGGGGTCCGGCGCCGGCTTCTCGTGCTTGCCCATGCGGGTTCCCTTCGGTCGCGTAGGGGACACGGTCGGCCGCTCATCCTCGCCCACCCCGGTGCCGCACGGTAGTGGGCGCGCGGGAGCGCCCACGGGGCGCGCGCCGCGGCGCCGCGCCCGCCACGGGCCCGGCGTCCGGTTCCGGTCAGAAGGACCGGAAGATGCCGTCCGGGTCGTCCTGCGCGGCCCTGGCGAACTCCTCGAAGCCCATGTTGGCGATGCTCAGGTTCGCGTGGATCTCGTGGACGCCGGTCGGGAGGGTGCGGAAGGAACGGCCGTACCTGGTCGTCAGGGCGTAATCCCCGTCCTCACGCCGGACGGCGGTGACCGCGAGGAGCGTGCGGGGCTCGGACCACATCGTCGTGCGGTCGGCGAGGAAGACGACGCTCGGGTTCTCGCCGGAGCGGACCTCCGCTGCCACCTCGTCGGCAGTCGCGTCCGCCCAGGCGGGGTCGTCGACGAAGTGGACGAGCGACTCGTAGCACCGGTCTCCCCAGGGCAAGCCCAGTTCCGTCACCACCGCCCGCCAGCCGGCCTCGTCGTGGTAGTCGGTGCGGATGACCAGGGCGTCGAATCCGCCGTGGTCGGCGACACCGGGCAACGTCCTCAGGGGGGGCTCCCTCCCTCGGAGCCGACCGCCGATCCGCGGTCGGGACAGCTCCGTACGGTCCAGTCTCCCGCGGAGCACCGACAGCAAGGGCAGACGGCCCGCGGAGGGAGTGTGCTTCAACCGGGCCCGAGCTCCGGTAAGGTCAACACCCCTCGACTACAGGATGATTGACGGTGATGCACGTGCAGAGGTACGGCCGAACCGAGCTCGAATGGGACGAGTTGACCGAGGCCGGTTGCGACTACCTGGCCGAGGTCGCCAGAGGCGGCGGCATGACGACCTACACCAAGTTGAACGCGGCTCTGGTGGAGCGGACGGGGCAGCCCGGATTCGACTTCTCGCAGGCCGGGCACCGGGCGGCCGTCGGCCACCTGCTGGGCCTCGTCACGGCAGCCGGCCGTACCGGGAAGGAGCCGATGCTCTCCGCGCTGGTCCAGTACGAAGGGCTGAACGACGCCGGCCCCGGGTTCTACCGCCTGGCGCAGGAACTCGGGCTCCTGTCGCTCGGCGCTTCGAAGGCGGAGAAGGAGAAGTTCTGGACCGACCAGGTGCGAGCCCTGTACGCCGTGCACCCCCGTGCCACCGGCCCGGCCGCCGGCGGGAAGTACTAGGGCCTGTCCGGCGGATCTTGCCAGGCGCGCGACGCCGGGCATCCCGCCTGGACGCACGCCCGAATCGCCCAAGTACGTCCAGTACGAGGCCGACTCGGCGCACGCCCAGCCGGGCGCCCAACGCCGCGCGCTGATCTGCCAAGATCCGCCGGACAGGCCCTAGCGGCGCGGAGGCAGGACCCCGGGGTCCTGCCGGTCCGTTCGACGGCACTGTCCGTGGGCTCCTGGGCTCAGAAGAGGGTGGGCTCGGCCCCGTCCGCCCCGCCGAGTCCCGGGAGGGCGTCCTGCCGGACGACGGCGTCGGCCAGCGGCACCTGCTTCATGCTGCCTTCGCAGAGGATGAGGGAGCGGCGGTCCCGCTTGTGGTCATGGATGACGCCGTAACCGGCACGGCGGGTCGGCATGAGGGCTACCGGCCGTTCGCAGGCCGGGCACTGAACTCTCGGGGCACGCATACGCACAGGTTGCCCGGTGCCACTGACAATGACCAGGGGCGTGCGGATGCGGGCACCGACCCTACCCGTCCTCGTCCTCCTCCTCGGGCTCGGACTCGGTGGTTCACCAGAGGCGCGGCCCGGATCGCGTCGACATCGCCCTGCCACCGCAGTTGTGCCACGTCCCCGGTGCGGTCAACCCGTCCACGCCGCAACCCCAAGAGGAGGAATCCGTGTCCCTGCCCAGCCTGCTCGTCGTGATGGCGCACCCCGACGACGAGTCGCTCGCGGCCGGGGGCGTACTCGCCCAGCACGCCGATGCCGGAGCCCGGACCACCGTCGTCACCGCGACCTGGGAGCAAGGGACCCAGCGCGCAAGGGAGTTGGCCGAGGCGGTCCGGATCCTCAGAGCGGGGGAGCCCCGGCTGCTCGGCTGGGCCGACCACCGGGTTCCCGACTCCGCCCCCGGACGGCCGCGGTTGTGCGACGCGCCGTTGGACGCGGTGGTCGGTCAAGGGGCGACGGGCGTCGTGCCGCGGGCGCGTGGATGCGGGCGGGGAGAGCTCGAATTCCGCCGGGAGCTGACGGTCCGTCCCCGCCAGTGCGGGCGTCGACGTCCTTCCGCAGCGCCGAGTGATGAGCCGGGCCGGCCCGGCGGGGCCGGTTGTCGGTGGTGACCACTACGTTCATCACCACAAGCGCTGCCGCCCTGTCGTGGCGCGCTGTCCCCCCAACCCCATTGGAGATGGTGTGCTTCTGCCTGCCTGGGAAGGTTCGAGTACGGTCCGGGTGGTTCCGCCCGCCCGGCCCCGCAAGCTCGCGAAGGTGCCGTTCGTGCAGTTGGCGGACGGTCGGCTGCAGGGTGTGGTGTCCAGCGGTTCGGACATCGGCCGGGTCTACGTGTCGGCCGTCGAGGCCGGTTCCTTCGCGTTCTCGTGCAGCACCAACAACAACCGTCCGTGCGGCGGCGCCCGGGGTGGCTACTGCAAGCACCTGGAGGCGCTGGTCGGCGAGGCGGTGGTGCAGTTCGGCGGTGACCGTGTCGCCCGTTACCTGCGGGTGGACACCGGTACGGAGGAGGCCACCGCCCGGGTCATCACCGGTGCCATGAGCGCCACCCGCCCGGTGAAGGCCGCCGAGTCGCCTGCGGCGGCGGTGTTCACCCGGTTCCTGAACCACCTGGAGTACCTGGAGTTCGAGCCGGTGACCACTCCGCTGCCGGACCTGCACTGGTTCCCGACCACCCGGGCGGTGGCGTGATGCGCACCGACCTCCTCCACGCGCCGGTCGGCGGCCTCGACGAGGCGCTCGCCGTCGTCGACGCCTTCGACCGGGCGATGTCCGACGGCCTGGTGCGGCCCCGGCCGGCCCAGGCCCAGGCGCTGGCCGAGCTCGCGGGGGCCGTCGCGGACTCGCCGCTGGCCGCCCTCGTCGCCGAGGCCGCCGAGAAGGCGGCCGCCGGCACCGCGGACGAGGGCCACCTGCTGGCCCTGGCGGCCGCCCGTACCGCTCTGCTCGGTGCGGCCCACGACGCGCTCCACGGTGTCGTGGGCGGGGCGACCGGTCGTACCACCGCCCTGTGGACGGTGCCCGCCGAGGGCCCGGGCGGCGCGTCGAACGTGCTCACCGCGGTCCGCGCCTGGCTCGCGGACCTGGCCCGTACCGGCTGGCTCGGCATGGACCACGACCTCGTGTCGGCCTCGGCGCAGCTCGTCTCCGCGATGCTCCCGGACCCGCAGCTGCGTCGCCTCGCCGTCCTGCTGGACGGGTTCGCGGGCGAACTCGCCGCGTCCTGCCCGGGAGCGAGTCTGGAACGCGTCCCGGTCCGCCGCTGGGCCGACCTGTGGTCGCGGGCCCTGCTGCTGGCGACTCCCGGTGCGGGCACCGTCCCTGACCCGCAGACGGTCACCGGACGGCTGCTGCCGCTCGGCGTCGACCTGCACGAGCACGCGACGGCCGCGCAGGCCCAGGTCCACGCCGTGTTCGAGCCGGCCGACGGCTCCGCGCCCCGCCTGGTCCGGGCGTCGGTGTCGGTCCCGAAGCCGGACAGCGTCCTGGGCGCCGGGGTCTGGCAGCTGCTGCGCCCCCGGATGTCGCTCCTGGCGGCGGCGGGCGAGGGCCGCGCCGTGACGGTGACGGACATGCCGCTCACCGCCGAGGGCGACCTGCTGTGGAGCGACGAACTCGCCCGCACCGCGGCCGAGGCCGACCCGTTCGCCACCGCCAGGGTCGTGCTGCCCACCGCCGTGGGCGCGCCGGTCGCGCCGCTGGAGCGCCACCCGGTACGCCTGGCCGAGCCGGTCTTCCTGGAGGGCTACACCGCCCTGGAGCAGGACGGGGCGCTGACCTTCGACCTGGCCGGCCACCCGCTCGCCGTCGACACCGACCGCATCCCGGTGGCGGGCCCGCTCACGCCGCAGGCGGTGGCCGCGTCCACCGCGTGCATCGGCCTGCTGCGCTGGGACGCCGGGGCCTTCGTCCTCCAGCCGCTGGCCGTCGAATCCACCGTCAAGCGCCGGACGGTGGGCCTGCACGCCGGTGCGTGGGCGGGTGGCACCACCGACAAGAGCGGCGGCAAGGCCGAGGCGGCAGCGAGCGAGACGGTGACCGTGCTGCGCGAGCGCGCCGGCAAGCTGCTGCGGAAGTGAACGGACCCATGACTTCCTCCTCCACCTCCTTCACCACCACCGATGGGAACGGCGGTGCTCTCGCGGACCCCGAGGGGAACCGCCGACAGGTGCTGTACTGGCAGCTGCTGGCGCGTCTGTTCGACCCGGCGGAGCAGCCCGCGCTGGAGACGGCGAGTCTGGCCGTCGTCGAGGACCTGGGCCTGCCCGCGGGCCTGCTGGACCCTCGTACGTCCGTGGACTCGCTCGTCCAGCGCCACCCCGGCCTGGCAGCGGAGTTCGACGGCCTCCTGGTGCCGGGCGCCGACGCCGACCTCGAAACCGACGCTGACGACGCCGCCGCCGACACTGACACCGAAACCGATGCCGCCGCCGCAGGCCCGGTCGGGGCCCGCGACCGGGCCGCCGAGGTCCGGCGCGCGGCCCTGTACTCCAAGATCCTCCTCAACGCCCTCGCCACCGGCTCCGGCACGGTGACCGCGGGCCAGCTCTCCCGCTGGCAGTCCGACGCGGGATGGCTGGAGCGCGCCCTCGGCTGCAAGCCCGGGGAACTGCGCGCCGGCCGCCACGCAGGCCTCGGCCGTCAGACAGGCCTCGGCCGTCACGCCGGCACCGGCATCGGCACCCCCGGGACCCCCGGCACCCCGGACCTGTCCACGCTGATCCCCGTGATCGGCCCCGAGCTCGCCGCCATCGAGGCCGATCTGGTCAAGCGGATGCGCCTGCGCGAAGTCCTCGCGGACAGCAGGCTCGCCGCCCGCCTCACCCCGAGCATGTCGCTGATCGAGCAGCTGCTGCACGACAAGGGCAACCTCGACGGCACCGCGCTCGCCAACGCCAAGGCCCTGATCCGCCGGTTCGTCGACGAGGTCGCCGAGGTGCTGCGCACCCAGGTCGAGAAGGCCACGGCGGGGGAGCTGGACCGCTCGGTGCCGCCGAAGCGGGTGTGGCGCAACCTCGACCTCAAGCGCACGGTCGAGAAGAACCTCGTCAACTGGAGCCCCGACGACGAGCGGCTCTACGTCGACCGGCTCTACTACCGGCACACCACCCGCAAGACGACGCCGCAGCGCCTGATCGTGGTCGTGGACCAGTCCGGCTCGATGGTCGACTCCATGGTCAACTGCACCATCCTCGCCTCGATCTTCGCCGGCCTGCCCAAGGTCGACGTCCACCTGGTGGCGTACGACACCCGGGCCGTCGACCTCACCCCGTGGGTCCACGACCCGTTCGAGACGCTGCTGCGCACCCAGCTCGGCGGCGGCACCGACGGTACGGTCGCCATGGCCCTCGCCCAGCCGAAGATCGCCGAGCCGGTCAACACCGTCGTCGTGTGGATCTCCGACTTCTACGAGTGGCGCGGCGAGGAGCTGTTCGCGCAGATGGCCGCCGTGCACCGCTCCGGCGTGAAGTTCATCCCGGTCGGCTCGGTCACGAGTGCGGGCCGGGGCAGCGTCAACCCGTGGTTCCGCCAGCGGTTCAAGGACCAGGGCACCCCGGTGCTCTCCGGCCACATCAACAAGCTGGTCCACGAGCTCAAGACGTTCCTGACCTGAGCGCCGCACCGCGCCGCACCCGTTCATCCCCCATTCCCACGCCGCAGAAAGGCTCCTGCCCGATGTCCGACATGCTCCGCGCCCCCGCCGAGACCAAGTACGCCGATGAGCTGGACTACCTGGAGTCGGTCGACTCCGGCCCGAAGCCGTCCACGTGGCGGCTGTCCCCGAAGATGATCCGCACCTTCGTCCTCGGCTCCGAGCCCTCCGACGGCATGGAGCGCGAGGTGGCCCAGAAGTGGTTCGGCGAGCGCAGCGTGGTCGAGCGGGCGATCGTCACGCTCGCCTCCGACCGCGGCCTGCTGCTGCTCGGCGACCCCGGCACCGGCAAGAGCTGGCTCGCCGAGCTGCTGGCCGCCGCCGTGTGCCGCAACTCCACCCAGGTCGTGCAGGGTACCGCCGGCACCACCGAGGACCACATCAAGTACTCGTGGAACGTGTCCATGGTGATCGCCAAGGGCCAGTCGCGCGCGTCCATGATCCCCTCGCCGATCATGACCGCGATGGAGACCGGCACGATCGGACGCTTCGAGGAGCTCACCCGCTCCACCAGCGACGTCCAGGACGCGCTGATCTCCATCCTCTCCGAGAAGTACGTGTCGGTGCCCGAGTTGAAGGGCGAGGACGGCACGGTGTTCGCCAAGCCCGGCTTCGCGGTGATCGCCACCGCCAACAGCCGCGACCGCGGCGTCAATGACCTGTCGTCGGCGCTCAAGCGGCGCTTCAACTTCGTCCAGATCCCGGTGGTGACGGACAAGCGGAGCGAGGCGGAGATCGTCCGCTTCCGCACCGAGGAGCTGCTGCGCCGCCACCAGATCGAACTGGACGTGCCGCCCACCCTGCTGGACGTACTGCTGCGCTCCTTCGAGGACCTGCGCGCCGTCGCGACGGCGGCGGGCAGCGACGACGAGCGGCTGGAGTCGGCCCTGTCCACCGCCGAGCAGATCGGCGTACTGGAGGACGCCATCCTGCACAGCAACTTCTTCGGCGAGCGCGCGCTCACCGCCCACGCCCTCGGCTCCTCCCTGGTCGCCTCGCTCAGCCGTCGCGCGCCCGAGGACACCAGCATCCTCACCAAGTACCTGGCCAACACCGTCCACCAGCGCAGTGAGCAGGAGGGCGGCGAGTGGCCGCAGTTCCTCGCCGCCGGCCTGGACACCCTCAAGGCGCTCGCATGAGCCGCGCCAGCACCCGGGTGCCCGCCCCCGGCGGGCACCCCGGCCCCGACACGTTCAGCGCGCTGCGGAGCCAACTCGACGCGGCTGCCGCCGAGTTCGCCGACGGCCCGGGCGCCCTGGACGGCATCCTCCGCGGCCTCGTGAGCGACGTCGAGCGTGCCCTGCGCGAGCCGCTGGAGATCTTCCCGGTCTGCCACCACTCGCCGGCCTCCGCCACCGCCATGGCCCGCCACCTGCGTGCCCGGCAGCCGAGGACGGTCTTCCTCGAACTGTGCGAGGACATGGCCCCGTTGCTCACCGAGCTGCGCAACTGCCGCCTGCCGGTGGCCGTCCAGGCCTTCGCCACCCGGATCGACGGGTTCCCCGCCGACTGGGCGCCGCTGTCCGTGGTCGCGCCGATCACCGAGGCCTCCGCCGAGTACCAGGCCATCGCGTACGCGTTGGAGACGCCCGGCGTGGACCTGGTCCTCGTCGACCGGTCCTCGGACCACGTCTTCCAGTGGCAGCCCCGCCCGGACGCCCCGGACAGCGTGGACGGCTCGGACGCCGCCGAGGCCGCGGCGGCCGCCGCCGCCCAGGCCGACGTGGGCGCGGCTGCCTCCCAGGAGGCCGCACTGCACGGCGACGCGGTCGGCGTCGAACTGGGCGACCTGCGGCCCCGCTTCGCCGACCTCGAACGGCACCTGCTGCGCCACGGCAAGGTGCGGCACTGGTCGGAGTGGTGGCACCAGTACGTCGAGGGGCCGCTCGGCGACGCCGACCACGACACCTACCGGCAGGTCATGTTCCTGATCGGCAGCCTCTTCCGCCGCCTGGCGCCCGGAGATCCGGGCCGTGTGCGGGTGGACGAGGACCGCGAGCGGTACATGTGGACCCGCATCCGCGAGCACCTGGCCGCCACCGGCGCCGACCCGGCGCAGAGCGTCTACGTCTGCGGCGCCTTCCACGCCGCCAGCCGGGTCGAGGAGTTCGGCCTCCACGGCACCGACACCTTCGCCGTGCCCCCGCGCACCGCCACCGAGTGGCAGTACGGCCTGATCCCCTCCAGTCACACCGCCATCGAGAGGCAGTTCGGCCTCGAAGGCGGGTCGGTGTCGATCGCCGCCGCCCAGTGGGAGAAGAACCTCAAGCGCACCCGGGTCCAGCCCTACCGGCTCAAGGGCCAGGCCGGTGCCGGGGCGAAGGCCACCCGCGCCCGCAAGGCGGTCGCCGCCGCCCCCGCCGCGGACGGCGACAGCACCGACAAGCTGGCCGGATTCCTGCAACGACCGCCCGCCCTCGACCAGTTGGACCAGGAGGAACTGCTCGGCTGGTCCGTGGAGATCGTGCGAGCGGCCCGCCGCAACGGCTACCTCGCCTCCACCGCCGACGCCATCGCCGTGTACGAGACGTCCATCCTCCTCGCGGGCATGCGCGACCGCGCCCGCCCGACCCCGTACGACTTCCAGGACGCGGCCGTCACCTGCATCGAGAAGGAGACCGTGCCCGGCCGGCGCGACGTCCGGCGCCTGGTCGAGATCATGATGGGCGGCGACCGGATCGGCCAGGTCGGCTACGAGTCGCTGCCCCCGCTGGCCCGCGACGTCCACGACCGCCTCGCCCCGCTCGGCCTCAACCTCCAGGCCCGCGGCGTCAAGCGCGCGCTGCTGGACATCAAGTCCCAGCCCGACCTGCGCCCCTGCTCCGACGTGCTCTGGATGCTGCGCCACCTGATCCCCGACGCCGCCCGCCCGATCATGGGCGAGCGCACCCTCGGCGACGAACCCAAGCAGGAGTCCTGGGACCTCTCGCTCGGCACCCACCAGCGCGCCCTGATCGAGCTCGGCTACGAAGGCGTCACGCTCGAACAGGTCCTCGAACAGCGCCTGCGCCGGGAGGCCAACGCCCCGCAGGCCAATGCCGCCGTCGTCCTGCGGACCGTGGAGGACGCCACCCTGTACCTCGGCAGCCGGCGGCTCGCCGACGAACTCGGCGCCCGCGCCCTCCAGGTGCTGACCACCGAGCGCAGCGTCGACGGCGCCCCCGAGGTGCTGCGCCGGGTCCGGAAGCTGCTGGCGTTCTACCGCACCGGTGAGCCGGTCCTGCCCCGGTGGATCGAGCGGTTCGCCGAGGCCGGGTACGCCCACTACTGCGCCCTGCTCCCCACCGCGTTCACCGACGAGACGGCGACGGTGCGCCAGGTCGCGGCCATGCTGAGCTTCCTGTTCAGCATGGAGGGCCTGGCCCTGTCCCTGGGCGGGGACCGCGCCCAACTCGAACTCGCCGTCGCCCGGTCCGACCCGCAGGACCAGGCCAAGCGCGCCCTGCTGTGGGCCGCGCGGGTCCACCTCGGCCACCTCACCCGCCAGGACCTGCGCGAGCGCTGCGACGAACTGCTCGGCAACCCGCTCCTGCTGCCCGCCTACCCGCGCTACCTCAGCGGGCTGCTCCACGCGCTGGAGCCGGTGCCCAGCCTGGTCGACCTCGTCGTCGAGGCGGTCTCGCACGCCTTCGCCCGCCTGCCCGACCCGGTCCTGCTGCCCTGGCTGCCGACCCTGATCACCACCCTGCGCAGCGGCGGCGCCGAGCTCGCCCCGAAGCTCACCAAGGAAGCCGGACGCATCTTCCCCGGTCGGCTCGCCGAACTGGACACCTGGGTGCCGCCGTGGCTCGCACCGGCGCCCCAGCCGGTCCGGCCCGGCGGTGGCACCGCCGGACGGGGCTCCGCCCTGCTCGCAGCGCACCCCGCCGGTTACGGACCGCCCCCCGTGCCGTCGCCACCGGCCCACGACACCCGTCAGCGCGCCGACGGGACGAGGACGGTGCGCTCGAACGGGCCGCCGTGCGAGGCGGCGTACGCGACGGCGTCGTTGACCGCGTCGAGGCTGAACGACCGGACCCGTTCGGGGGCGAGGTCCAGGGCGCCCGAGGCGAGCAGCCGGATGATGCCGACGTTCGCCGTGCGCGGGTACATCCACTGGCCGCGCACGGTGACCGAGTTGCGCATGAGCCACGGGTAGGGGAGGGCGAGGTCGTCGCCGCCGAGCATGCCGACACCGCCCATGAGGACCACGCGCCCGTACTCGCGCACGGTCATGGCCGCCGTGCGCGCCACCGAGCTGGGTGCGCTCGGCGGCAGCAGGTCGAGCACCATGTCGATCGGGCCGTCGCCCGCCGCGGCCATCGCCGCGCGGTCGTCGGCCTCGTCCCCGGTGAGCGGGACGGGGCGCACCCGGGGGCCGAACCGGTCGGCGAGGAGGTCGAGCGCGGCCCGGTTGCGGCCGGGGGCGACCACCAGGCCCGCCCCCATCGCCAGCGCGAGCGCGACCGCGCTGCTGCCGAGGTTGCCGGTCGCCCCGCTGACGAGCAGCGTCTCACCGGCCGCGAGCCCGCCGGCCAGCAGCCCGCCGTACGGGATGACGTGCACGCCGAGCGCGGCCCAGCGGGCCGGGTCGTCCCCGGCCGCCGGGGGCAGCGGGTACACGTTCTCCGTCGGGACCCGCATGAGCTCGGCGAAGGACCCGTCGTGCAGGTACCGGGCGAGCCGCGCGCCGCCCTCGCCGCGCGAGCTCCAGCCCTGGAGGGTGATGTCGGGCGTCAGGGCGTCGTCCCGGGAGCGCACCGTGCAGTCGCACCACACCAGGTCGCCGACCCGCAGCCGGGTGGCGTCCGGGCCCACCTGGACGACGCGTGCCACGCCGCCGATGCCGGGCACGACGGGAGGCACGAGGGGGTACTTCCGCTCGCCGCCGAACACCTCGGCCGCGTACGGGGCCACGCAGGCGGCGAGCACCCGGACCACCACCTCGCCGCCGCCGGCCTCGGGGTCGGGCACCTCCCGCACCGTGAGCGGGGCACCGAACCGCGTCAGGACTGCTGCTCGCACGTGTGAGCCTCCATGGTCGTCTTCGTCTGCGGACGCCTTCGTCTGCGGACGCCTTTGTCTTCGGACGTCTCCGTCCGTGCTCGTCGTGATCGACCCTAGGAGCCCGGCGGGCATGCGGGAAGCGACGATCGAGCACGTGTGGTATGCGTATGCGGCATGGACGTCTCCAGTACCGGCCTGCGGGTCCTGCGACAGATCGCGGAGTCCGGCAGCTTCACCGCGGCCGCCACCCGGCTCGGCTACACCCAGTCGGCGGTCTCACGCCAGGCCGCCTCCCTCGAACGGAGCGCGGGCACCGCCCTGTTCGAACGCCGCCCCGACGGAGTGCGGCTCACTCCCGCGGGCCTGACCCTGCTGCGCCACGCCCGGACGATCCTGGACAGCCTGGCCGCGGCCGAGCGCGACCTCACCGGCACCGCCCCGCAGGCCGAACTGCTGCGACTCGGACTGTTCCTGAGCGCGGGCGCGGGCCTCCTGCCCCTTGCGCTCGCCCGCCTCGCGGCAACCGACCCGCAGATCACGGTCACGACCACCGAGGGCGCCACGCCCGCCCTGGTCCGGGCCCTGCGCGCGGGCTCGATCGACCTCGCCGTGCTGTCCTCCCGCCCGCCCCACCGCCCTGTGGACGGCGAGTCGCCGCGCCTGCACGTCGAGACCGTCGCGGACACCGAGCTGCTCCTGGCGGCGCCTTCGACCGGAGGGTTCGCCGGCCGCACCGCGGTGCACGTCGACGAACTGCTCGACGCCCGGTGGATCGCCACTCCCGCGTCCGGCTCCGAGCCGCTGCTCGGCGTCTGGCCCGGCCTGCCCGGCCGGCCGCGCATCGTCCACTCCGCGCGCGACTGGCTGACGAAGCTCCACCTGGTCGCCGGCGGCTTCGGGGTGACGACGGTGCCCGCCCGGCTCGCGCCGCTGCTGCCGTCCGGGGTGAGCCTGCTGCGCGTCGAAGGCGCCCCGCCCGAGATCCGCCGGATCCTGGTGGCCCGACTCCCCGGCCGCCCGACCCCGACCGTCACGGCCGTCACCCGGGCCATCGTCGCCACCGCCTGATCCGGGTGGGCACCCCAGCCCCCCGAGCCCCCCGACCCCCCGACCCCCGTGAATGTGAACGGACGATGGGGCGCGATGCCCCTCTGCTGCGGGGGTGTTTCGTTCTCATGTCCATGTCCCCTGGTCACTGGCGCTACGACACCAGTCGTACACAGACTCGGATCCGCACGACCGTGCCGTCCGACTCCGTCCGACTCCCAGCTCCAGGAAGTTCTGCCGCCATGCGCACCTCCCCCAGACCCGACGTCCCCCAGGCGCTTCCGCCGCACCTGGTGGGGAGGTGCGCTCCGTGCTCCGGTACGTGACCCGCAGAGCGGCGGGCTGGCTCCTGGTGATCGCCGTGGCCACCAACGCCACCTACTTCCTGGCCAGTTGGTTCCTCGACCCGCGCTCGAACTTCAAGGAACTGCGCCCGGTCCGCACCGAGGAGCAGCTGTCCCGGGCCCTGGCCCCGTACAACCTCGACCCGCACGAACCGCTGCTCCACCGCTGGTGGGACTGGCTGACCGGCGTGGTCCTGCACTTCGACTGGGGCCGTTCCCCGGTCGGGGTCGAGGTGAACGGGGAGATCGGCTACCGCTCCCTGGTCAGCGCCGAGTTGGTGATCGGCGCGACGGTCCTGTCGGTCGTCGTCGGTGTCGCGCTCGCGGTCCACACCGCCTCGCGCCAGTACGGCTGGCGGGACCGGGCGGCCCAGGCCGTGTCCATGGCGCTGTTCAACGTCCCGGTGTCCATAGCCGCCCTCGCACTGGTGCTGCTGGCCATCCGGCTGAACGAGCAGGCCGGCTGGCACTTCCTGTACGTCGCGGGGGAGAACTCGCCCGACGTGGAAGGGTTCTGGGCGACGCTCGGTGACCGGCTGCTGCACCTGATCCTGCCGACGCTGACGCTCACCCTGACGGGGTACGTGGGCTACCACCTCACCCAGCGCTCCCTGCTGCTGGACGTCATCGGCTCCGACTTCGTGCGCACCGCCCGGGCCACCGGGCTCACCCGCGCCCAGGCGATCCGCCGGCACGCCCTGCGCACCGCACTGATCCCCACCGCCCAGTCCGTGGCGTTCAGCATCCCGGCGGTCTTCACCGGCGCGGTCCTCACGGAGACGATCTTCGGCTGGAACGGCATGGGCCAGTACTTCATCCAGACCATCAGCAAGAACGACGTGCACGGCACGGTGGCGACCGCCGCCTTCGCCGCCGCCCTGACGGCGGTCGGCGCGATCCTCGCGGACATCGCCACCGTCCTCCTCGACCCGAGAGTGCGGGTGAACTGAGATGGCCGTCCCCGTGAGCCCCGACGCGACCTCCGAGGGCGCGCTCGCCACGGCAGCCGCACCCGCCACCGGCAGGCCCGACGTGCCCGACGTGCCCGACGGGCGCTACCTGGGCCGGCGCCGCCTCTACCTGCGGCGCTTCCTGCGCAACCGGACCGCCGTCGCCGGCGTGGTGATCTTCCTGCTGCTGGTGCTGTTCAGCGCGCTCGGCGACCTCCTCACCCCGTACGGCTACGCCGACGCCGACTTCTCGGCACTGACCCAGGCCCCCAGCGCCGAGCACTGGTTCGGCACCAACCAGGGCGGCAACGACGTCTACGCCGCCGTCGTGCACGGCCTCCAGCGCTCGCTGGTGATCGCGGTGAGCGTGTCCGCGCTGACCGTCGCCATCGCCGCGGTCGTGGGCGCGGGCGCGGCCTACCTCGGCGGCCGGGTGGAGAAGGCCACCCTCGCCGTCATCCACTTCCTGCTCATCGTGCCCTCCTTCCTCGTCCTCGCCCTGGTCTCGCACCGGCTGGCGGGCGACTGGCGGGTCCTCATCCTGGTCCTGACGGTGTTCGGCTGGATGTCCACCGCGCGCGTGGTCTGGTCGGTGTCGACGTCCCTGCGCGAGCGCGACTACGTGCGCGCCGCCGAGTACATGGGCGTGCGCCCCCTGCGCATCGTGCTGCGCCACATCATCCCGAACCTGGGCTCCCTGCTCATCGTCAACCTCACCCTGGGCGTGGTCTCCACCGTGCTCAGCGAGACCGCCCTGTCGTTCCTCGGCTTCGGCGTGCAGACCCCGGACGTGTCGCTGGGCACGATGCTCGCCGACGGCGCGGGCACCATCACCAGCGCTCCCTGGCTCTTCGCCTTCCCCGCCGGGCTGACCGTCCTGCTCACCGTCTCGATGACCTTCGTCGGCGACGGCCTGCGCGACGCCCTCGACCCCACGTCCACCACCGGCGCGGCAGGAGCCCGACGATGACCTTCGCACCCGCCCGCCGTACCGGGCCCGCAGCGGCTCCCGCGGCCGCCCCGACGGCCGATCCGACACCCGCCCCCGCGCCCGCACCCGTGCCCGCCCCCGTCCTCTCCGTACGCGACCTGCGCGTCTCCTTCCCCTCCGAGGCCGGCCCGGTGGAGGCCGTGCGCGGCATCGACTTCGACCTGCTGCCCGGGCGCACCCTGGGCATCGTCGGCGAGTCCGGCTCGGGCAAGTCCGCCACCGCCCTCGCCGTCATGGGCCTGCTTCCGCCCACCGCGCGCCTCGGCGGCCGGATCCTGCTGGGTGGCCGCGACCTCGCGGCGATGGACGACAAGGCCCTCTCCCGGGTGCGCGGCAAGGACATCGGCATGGTCTTCCAGGACCCGATGTCCGCGCTCACGCCCATCTACAGCGTCGGCCGGCTGCTCTCCCAGGCCCTGCGCGTGCACCGGGACCTCACGAAGCAGGACGCGTGGGAGCAGGCGGTGGAACTGCTCGACCTGGTCGGCATCCCCGACCCGCGCGAACGCGCCAAGTCCTTCCCCCACGAGTTCTCCGGCGGCATGCGCCAACGCGTCGTCATCGCCCTGGCCATCGCCAACAAGCCCTCGGTCCTCGTCGCCGACGAACCCACCACGGCGCTCGACGTCACCGTCCAGGCCCAGATCCTGGACGTGCTGCGCCTGGCCCAGCGCGAGACCGGCGCCGGCCTCGTCCTGATCACCCACGACCTGGGCGTGGTGGCGGGCCACGCCGACGAGGTCGCCGTCATGTACGCGGGGCGGATCGTCGAGCACGCGAGCGTCGACGAGCTCTTCCGCCGCCCCACGATGCCGTACACCGCCCGCCTGCTGGCCAGCGTCCCCACCGTGGACAGCGGCGTCGAACGGCCCCTGATCCCGGTCGGCGGGGAGCCGCCGTCCCTGGTCGGCCTGCCCGGCGGCTGCCCCTTCGCGCCCCGCTGCGCGGTCGCCCAGGACGTGTGCCGGACCACCGAACCGGTCCTGACCGCCCCCGGCCTGACCACCCCTGGCCCGACCACCGTGAGCGGGCAGCAGCACAGCCGTGTCGCCTGCCACCGCGCGCAGGAGATCGCCGACGGAACCCTCGACCCGGCCGGGGAGGCCGCCCTCGTACCGCCGGCCGGCGGCGCCGGGGAGCGGACCGTCGGCGAGGTGGTCCTGCGGGTGGAGGACCTGGTCAAGACGTTCCCCGTCACCAAGGGCGCCCTCCTCAAGCGCCGGGTGGGCACCCTGCACGCCGTCAACCAGGTCAGCTTCGAGGTGCGCGCGGGCGAGACCCTGGCCCTGGTGGGGGAGTCCGGCAGCGGCAAGACCACCACCCTGCGCGAGGTGCTGCGGCTGCGCGCCCCCGAGGGCGGCCGCATCGAGGTGGCCGGCACCGACGTCGCCACCCTCCACGCTGCGGTCCAGGTGCGCGAGCTGCGGCGCGACGTCCAGATCGTCCTCCAGGACCCGACGGACGCCCTCGACCCCCGCCTGACCGTCTTCGACCTGCTGGCCGAACCGCTCCAGGCCGCCGGCGCCGACCGGGCGGCCATCCGCTCCCGGGCCACCCGGCTGCTGGACGTGGTGGGCCTGGACCGCGCCATGGGCGACCGCTTCCCCGCCGCCCTGTCCGGCGGCCAGCGCCGGCGCGTCGGCATCGCCCGTGCCCTGGCCCGGGAGCCGAAGCTGCTGGCCCTGGACGAGCCGCTGTCCGCGCTGGACGTCTCCGTGCAGGCCGAGATCATCAACCTGCTCACCCGGCTCAAGCGCGAACTGGGCCTGGCCTACCTGCTGGTGGCCCACGACCTGGCCGTGGTGCGCTACGTCTCCGACCGCATCGCGGTGATGTACCTCGGGCACATCGTCGAGTCCGGCGCCACCGAGGAGATCTTCGCCCGGCCCCGGCACCCGTACACCAAGGCCCTGCTGTCGGCGATCCCGGTGCCCGACCCGGCACGCGAGCGCCACCGCGAGCGCATCGTCCTCGCGGGCGAGCAGCCCAGTGCCACCCGCCTCCCGGAGGGCTGCGTGTTCGTCGACCGCTGCCCGCTGTACCGGGAGGCGGACGAGGCCGTACGGACCCGCTGCCGCACCGAGCGGCCGGCGACCGCCGCCGCCCCGGACGGCTCCGACCACCAGTACGCCTGCCACGCGGTCTGACCCCGCACCGGCAGCACCCGCCCCTTCCCCTGTTCACCGATCCCACCGATTCCCACAAGGACATCCCATGCGTCGGAAGCTCGCTCTGCCCCTCGCGCTCGTCGCGGCCGTCACGGTCGCGGCCACCGCGTGCTCCTCCTCGTCCTCCTCCGGTGGTTCCTCCTCCGCCGGAGGCGCCGGGCAGAACGCCAAGAACGCCGCCAAGGTCGCGTCCTCGGTCACCGACTACAACCCGCAGCCGTACGACAACGTCAAGGACGGCGGCACCTACACCACCGCGGGCACCTTCGACGAGCAGGGCAACCCCTTCAACGTCAACGGGACCCTGAACTCCGTGCGGATCTGGTCCTGGTACAACGCCGACGCCATCACCTACTCGCCCACCGGCGAGGTCCAGTACAACCCGGACTACTACAGCGACGTGAAGGTCTCCGTCGAGGGCGGCGACCAGAAGGTCGTCATCACCCTCAACCCCAAGGCCGTGTTCAACGACGGGACCCCCATCGACTGGCGGGCCATCGAGGCCACCTGGAAGGCCAACAACGGCTCGAACAAGGACTACGCGGCCAACTCCACCGACGGCTACGACCGCATCACCTCCGTCACCCGGGGCGCGGACGACAAGCAGGCGGTCATCGCCTTCAAGGGCGTCAACCCCTCCTGGTCGGCGCTGTTCACCACCTTCCTGCACCCCGAGGCCGCCACCGTCGACAACTTCAACAAGGCGTACGTCAAGACGGCCCACCCCGAGTGGGGCACCGGACCGTACACCGTCGGCACCTGGGACGCCCACTCCGGCAACATCACCTTCGTGCGCAACCCCAACTGGTGGGGCAGGAAGGGCAAGCTGGACAAGCGGGTCTACGTCAACCTGGAGAGCGGCGCCTCGATCAACGCCTTCAAGAACGGCGAACTCGACTACACCTCCGCCGTGGACGCGGAGAACCTCAAGCAGGTGAAGGCCGTCAAGGACGCCGAGATCCGCAGCGGCGGCAGCCCCTTCGAGTACTCGCTGTACCTCAACACCAAGTCCCCGCTCCTCGGTGACCTCCAGGTCCGCAAGGCGGTGCAGGAGAGCATCGACCGCCCGCAGATAGCGAAGATCCAGTTCCAGGGCCTGGACTACACCGAGCCGCTGCCCGGATCCGCCGTGCTCTACAGCTTCCAGCAGGGCTACCAGGACAACGTCGCCGCCGTGTTGAAGTACGCCCCGGACGAGGCCCGGAAGACCCTGGACGCGGCCGGCTGGACGCCCGGTCCGGACGGCATCCGCACCAAGGACGGCAAGCAGCTCGCACTCGGCTACACCCTGCTCGGCGACGACCCGATCGAGAAGGCCACCGCCTCCGCGCTCACCGCGATGCTCAAGGGCGTCGGCGTGAAGCTGGACATCAACAAGGTCTCCTCGAACGACTTCTCCAAGGTGCTCAGCGAGCGCCGCTTCGACCTGTTCATCTCCGGCAACCGCTCGACCGACCCCTTCGGCGCCCGTAACCTGTGCGACTTCTACTGCTCGGACCGCGACTCCAACATCACCGGCGCCGGCACCCCCGAGCTGGACCAGGAGATCCGCGCCACCGGCCAGATCGCCGACCTCGGGCAGCAGATCGAGGCCGTCAACAAGGTCGAGCAGAAGGCCCTCCAGCAGTACGCCTTCCTGCCGCTCTACAGCGGCCCCTCCACCTACGGCATCAAGAAGGGCCTCGCCAACGTCGGCGCCACCATCTTCTACAGCCCGCTGCCCGAGACCATCGGCTGGCAGAAGTAGCAACCCCCACCCGCCTGCGCGTCCACCGCTACCGCTACCGCTACCGCCACGGCTACTGGTCGGCGGTCCCGAAGTGGTGGACGCGCCGGCCCCGGCGCCGGGGCTCCGACGCGGACACGACGCGCCGGATCAGGGCCCCTGCCACACGCTCACCTGGAGGGTGACGTAGGTCGGCGAGTTCTCGTTGACGGACGTCACCTGGACGCCCGCGATCAGTCCCGGCCGTTCGAGGATGCAGAAGACGGACCCGGGCGTGCTGGGCGCACCGGTGATGAACTGGGTCCCCGTGGAGCAGGCCTGGTAGGTCGGCGTGCTCCCGTTCGGCAGGGCGAGCATCCTCTCCGACGTGCCGGCTTCGATCTGCTGCCCTCCCTGGTCCGCCTTCCACGAGATGTCCCCGCTGGAGTTGGTGGCGCCGACGATGTCGGGCTGCGTGGGCTTCTGGGGCCCCAGCGGTGCGTAGTAGAGCGCGGGGAGTTGGAAGCTGTACGACCCGCGCAGTGTCCCGGCGGCGCCGGTCGGCCCGGGTGACACGGGTGACACGGTGGCGGTGTCGGAGACCGAGGGCACCGGAGGCACCGGGGCCGTCGGGGGAGCGGGAGCGGGCGACCTCCACTCGGTCTGCGTCACCGTCACCGTCGGGCTCGGCGTGGCGGCTTGGGTGCCACCGTAGAAGGCTCCGCCGATCGCCGTCACCAGAGCCGCGGCCGCGGTGATGATGCCCGGCAGTGTGGTGAAGAAGGTGACGAAGCGGGTCGGCCCCCCGGGGCCGGTTGGTGAGTCCTGATCTGACGTCATTTGCGGCCCCCTCGGGCGTTGTGATGCACCGTCAGCAACGCGGAGCATAGCCCTCCGGGCGCGTTCGGAAGCCGGCAGTTGCCGATCCGTGACTACCCGCTGTCGCTGCCGTTGCCGCTCTGCCACCTGGCCCGGAATGCGCAGCTCTCCGGTCGCCGGCCGCCCGGATCCGGTCAACTCGGCATCGCGCTCGGTGGAATTCACCGAGATCGCAGGCGGCCGGGTGCCGGTGGACCCTACGCTCGCACGAACACTGTGGCGCGAAGGGGGATGCCGTGGCCCGTGGACCTGTCCGGCGACGCCGGTCGACCGCTGCGCGCCGGGCCCGTCGGCTGCGGCAGGCGCGGGACAACGCGGTGCTGCTGGGCGTGGCGGCCGTGATCGTCCTCGTGCTGCTCTCGGTGGCGGTGCACTGGCTGGCCCAGCACCTGCTGCTGGTGGCCCTGCTCCTCCTCGCGGGCGCGGGGGCGGGCGTCGCCGTGCTGCGCACGCGCGTCCGGGCGCGGCAGCGCGAGCTGGACACGCGGGCGGCCCAACTGCGGCACATCGGGCCGTTCCTGGCGATGAGCCCGAAGGCGTTCGAGCACGCGCTGGCCGACCTGTGCCGGCGGGACGGCTGCACCAAGGTCTCGGTGGTCGGCGGAGCCGGGGACCTCGCGGCGGACGTGCTGGCCACCACCCCCACCGGACAGCGGATCCTGATCCAGGCCAAGCGCTACGGACCGCGGACGTTCGTCGGCTCCCAGGACGTCCAGCGCGTCAACGGCACCTACCGCGACGTGCACCGCTGCGACCTGGCCGCCGTGGTGACGACCAGCTCGTTCACCAAGGCCGCCGCCGCATTCTGCGCACAGGTCGGCATCCGCGCCGTCGACCGCCGCTCCCTCGCCCGCTGGGCGGAGGGCACGGGCGTCCCACCCTGGGCGTGACCCGCCCGGCCGACGCCGACGACGGCCACGGAGGCCGTCCCCGGACTCACCACTCACCGCCCGTGACCAGCGCGGGCCGTTGTCAGAGGCGCTTGGCAGGATGATCCCCATGCTCGCCATCCACCCTGACCAGCACCTTGACGACCGGCCCGCGCGGCCCGTTCCCCCCACCGTCCGGGGAGGCTTCGAGGTGCACCTGACCGTCGGGCCCGGCGCGGCCGATGCACTGGCCGCGTGGGCCGACGGTCACGGACTGAAGTTCACCCACATCCTGCTGGAGCGCGGTACGTCGCCCTCGCAGCCGATGCTCACCCTGCGCGCCGACGGCACGCTGGAGGAGGTCGCCGTCCTGACCGCCCGGGTCCGGGGCCGGGCCGAGCGGGCCGGATTCACCGTTCTGCGGGCGAAGATCGAGGCCACGCCGTGGGCGGAGGGTGTCCCGGCCTCGGACGAGGACGCCGCCTCGCACGGGGCCGGGCGCTACTTCGAGCACCACGTCAAGCTGTTGCTGCCGACTGGGATCCCGGCGGCCGACCCCGCCCGCTTCGCCGAGCTCACCGCACTGGCCGTCCGGCACGGCGCGCACCTGTCGCGCAACCCGCGCCGGACGCGCGAGGACGGCCGGCGCGAGTGGTTCGTGACCCAGCGGTGCCGCCTGGTCGGCCTGGACACCGCGGGCCGCCGGTTGGACGCGCTGCTGCGGGACCTCGCCGCCGACGGTCGCGAAGTGGCCTCGGTGGAGCGCGAGTTCGTCGTCGTCGACAGTGACGAGACCCTGGACGCGGGATGGATCACCGAGCCCGGGCACAGCGCCCGGCCGTACGGAGCAGGAGAGTCGACATGACCGAGGACCAGTCCCAGCCCCGACCCGATGCGCCCGTGGCATGGGAGGACCTGCGGTACGGCCCCTGGCGGGGGGTCCTGCTGCCCAAGCAGCCGCCGTCGGAGGACGTCCGGGTGGATCGGGAGCTGCCCAGGAGCCTTCGCCCGATCGACGACGAGACGGTGACCCAGCAGCCGGTCTTCGACCCCGCCCTCGCCGGGTACGCCCGCGCCCTCCGGCCCAGCGAGCCAGCGTTCGCCGACCCCGGGCTCGCCGAACGCTGGCTCACCGCGCGGCGCGAGGCGCTCGACACCGTGCTGTCCGCCGTCGCCGGCTCGCCGTGGGCCGAACACCTGGTGCTGCGCGGAAGCGTCCTGCTGCGGGCCTGGTACGGCGAACAGGCCCGTGAGCCCGGTGACCTGGACTTCGTGGTCCGCCCGGTGGACTGGCAACTGGAGGACGAGCGCACGGAGCGCATGCTCGGCGAACTCGCCACCGCCGCCGAACGCCTCTCGGGCGAGGTGCGGCTGCACGCGGACCAGGCGCTCAGCGACGAGATCTGGACGTACAGCAGGATCCCCGGGCGCAGGCTCGTGCTGCCGTGGTCGGCGCCGGGCGTCCCGGGCGGGAGCGTCCAACTCGACTTCGTCTTCACCGAGCACCTGCCCGTCGTACCGCAGTCCTACCGGCTCCCGGGCGTCACCGGACCGCTGCTCGGCGCGACGCCGGAGCTCTCCCTCGCGTGGAAGCTCCTGTGGCTGGTGTCCGACAACCACCCCCAGGGCAAGGACCTCTACGACGCGGTCCTGCTCTCCCGCACCGCCGAGGTTCCTTACGCGCTGCTGCGGCAGGTCTTCACCCAGTCCGACGAGTCCTGGTCGCGCCGGCCGGTCCTCCCGGAGCAGATCAGCGGACTGGAGGTCGACTGGGAGGAATTCGCCAAGGACCACCCGCAGTTCGCCGAGCCCGTCGAGGAGTACCCGGCCGACCTGCTCGCCGCGCTCCACCCGACCTTCGCCGACCGCGGCGAGTACGCCCTGCGCGCCCGGTGGCTGGCCCCGCTGATCGAGGAACTGCGGGACGTCCTGGCGAGCGAGGGCATGGAGGAGGTCCAGCAACGGATGGCCCGCCTCCCCATGCTCCCGGACAACACCCTGGTGATCACCTGCGAACTCCTCGGCGGCGACCTCACCGCTGCCGACCGCGCCGTCGTCGACCACGTCGGAGTCCCGCCGCGCCGGATGACCCACCTCCTCGCGGAGGCCGCCTCGCGCTACGCGGTCGAGCTCGCGCGCGACGGCCGGGCGAGCGCCGCCGGCTGAGGCCGTCTGTCGGTGCCGGCGGTCATCATCGCGGTCGTCATGATCACCGGATCAGGAGGTCCCCGTTGTCCGCGTTGAACGACTTCGCCACCTGGGAGCCGCTGCTGCGGCTCCTCCGGTCCGCCCACGCGGAGAAGCTCGCCGCACCGGGCGGGTACGTGGCGGGGGTGATCGGTCGCGGTTCGTCCACCGTGCCGTTGAAGTGGCGGAGTCCGGAGCCCGGGCGTGCCAGTCTGCTGTCGGACTACCAGGCGCAGCATGACGCGATCCGGCGAGTGCGGGCCGTGGTCCCTGACACGGGTTCGGGTGGCGTCGCCTTCACGGTGGAGATCGCACCGGAGGGGAGGGCGGTGCTGCGCCTGTTCGATCTGGGGCCTGCGGCCGGTTCAGGTCCGGGCAACGCCCATCCGAGGGTTCTGGTGCGGGCGGAGGGTGCCGTGCCGGAGCCGTGGCGGCGCCGGCCCGAGCCGGTGCCCGGGGTGCGGTCGGCTCCGTCCGTGGATCCGGAGGCGCTGGAGCGGACGCTGCGCGAGCGGATACCCGGGGCGATCGGTGCGACCGAGGAGGAGATCGCCGCCGCGGAGGCCCGTCTGGGGGTGGCGCGCGCCCCCGTCCTCGCCCTGCCCCGTCTGCGCACCCTCAGCGCTTCCCCGGGGACCCTCGCCGACCCCAGGGAGGTCGGCCGGTTGAGCGGGCTGGAGTTCGTGGCACTCACCCCGGAGGACTGGCGCGTGCTCCTCGACGCGGGGGCCGTCCCGCACAGCCTGTCGGCGGCTGCCATCACGGTGAACGGGGACCGCGATCCGCGCCGGACCATCGCCCTGGCGAACGAGATCCTGGCCCTCTGGGACCGCCCCCTGATCACGGAGACCGTCGTCCACGGAGACCTCGGGCCCCTGCCGACCAGCGGCCCGGAGTCGACGGCGGGCCGGGGAGGTGAGCCGCAGCCGCTCCGACCGGCGGGGGAGAGGCAGGGGCTGGGGCGTGTCCTGCCCGGTCTCCCGGGCACCCCTGAGCCCGGGCCCGGGCCCGGGGCGGACGGGTAGGCGGGCAACGCCCGGAGCCTGATCCACGTCGGCCGACCGGTCCGGACGGCCGATCGGCCCGGGGGCGGTGTCAGGCCAGGAAAGCGCGGAGGAGGGAGGCCGTTGCGGCGAGGTGTTCCTCGGTGGCGCGGCGGGCGGCGGCGCCGTCGCCGGTGAGGATGGCGTGGACCATGGCCCGGTGCTGTTCGGCGGCGTGCTCGATGTTGCGGTCCAGCATGGGGATCGCGTTGAGCAGGTCGTTGAGGCGCATCCTGGCCTCGGCGATGGCCGCGGCGAGGGCGGGGGAGCCGGTGAGCTCGCCGATGGCGAGGTGGAAGCGGGAGTCCAGCTGGCGGTACTGCTCGGCGGGGGCCGCGTCCAGCTCGGTGAGCCGGTCCTCCAGGTGGGCGCGCTGTTCGGGGGAGAGGGGGCGGCGGGCGGCGGCCTCGGCGGCGCCGACCTCCAGGACCTGCCGGTAGGTCAGGGCGTCCTCCAGGGCGCCGCCGAGGTCGCGGGCGGCGCGGCGCAGGTCGGCGACGTCCGGTTCGGGCATTCGGTAGGTGACGAAGGTGCCGCCGTAGCGGCCGCGGCGGGGTTCGACGCAGTCGGCCTGCTGGAGCGTGCGGAGTGCCTCGCGCAGGGTCTCGCGGCTGACGCCGAGGCGGGCGGCGAGGTCGCGTTCGGCGGGCAGTCGGTCGCCGGGGCGGAAGACGCCGAGCTTGATCGCCTGGAGCAGCCGTTCGACGGTCTCCTCGAAGGCGTTGCCGGTCCGGATCGGGCGGAAGATCGCCCCGGCCTCCCAGTCGAGCCGTGCCTGCTCACGTGTTACGTCCACGTCCACGCCGGAATCGTACCTGCGATCGGATCTCCCGCACTCGTTCCCGTCCCGCCCTTGACGTGGCCACCGTCCAGCCGGAACGATGCTGCTCACCCACCCAATGGTCTGACTTTAGACCATTGAAGAGCCGTCCGACCGTCGAACCCGCCGGGGCGGGTGCGCCACGCCGCCGTGGCCGCGCGCACCCCGGCACACCCTCAACCCCCAGGGGTGCCCATGACCGACGCACGCTCACCCGACCACCCTGGCCCCGCCGTGTTTCCGGTGGATTCCTCCCCCGTTTCCGCTGACGGATCCCTCGCTCCCGCCGAGGAATCCCCCGTTCCCGCCGAGGGATCCCCGGTCTCCGCCGACGAACAACGCCTCCGCGAGCTGGGCTACACCCAGGAGCTGGCCCGCTCGATGTCGGGCTTCTCCAACTTCGCCGTCTCCTTCTCCATCGTCTCGGTGCTGTCCGGCTGCCTGACCCTCTACGGGACGGGCATGAAGACCGGCGGCCCGGCCCTGATCATCTGGGGCTGGCCGGTGGTCGGCCTGCTGACGCTCTGCGTCGGCCTCGCGATGGCCGAGATCTGCTCCAGCTACCCGACGGCCGGCGGGCTCTACTACTGGTCCGCGAAGCTGACCCGCAGCCGTGGCAGCGGCCCGGCCTGGAGCTGGTTCACCGGCTGGTTCAACTTCCTCGGCCAGGTCGCGGTGACCGCCAGCGTCGACTACGGCGCCGCCTTCTTCACCAACGCGTTCCTCGAACTGCGCTTCGGCGTCGCGGCCACCCCCGCGCACACCATGGAGATCTTCGCGGTCATCCTGCTGGCGCACGGCCTGCTCAACACCTTCGGGGTGCGCCTGGTCGCCGTCCTCAACAGCGTCTCCGTGTGGTGGCACCTGGTCGGCGTCGCGATCATCGTCGGCGCGCTCGCGCTGCTCCCCGAGCGGCACGCCTCCGCCTCCTTCGTGCTCACCGAGTTCGTCAACCGGACCGGCTTCCACAGCCAGTTCTACGTCGCGATGCTCGGCCTGCTGATGGCCCAGTACACCCTCACCGGCTACGACGCCTCCGCGCACATGACCGAGGAGACCCAGGACGCCGCCCGCTCCGGCCCGCGCGGCATCGTCAACGCGATCACCGTCTCCCTGGTGGCGGGCTGGATCCTGCTGCTCGGCATCACCTTCGCGATCCGCGACTACGACGGCGCGCTCAACAGCGACACCCAGGTCCCGCCCGCGCAGATCTTCATCGACGCGATCGGCTCCGGCGGCGCCCAGTTCCTGCTGCTCACCGTCATCGGCGCCCAGTTCTTCTGCGGCATGGCCTCCGTCACCGCCAACTCCCGCATGATCTACGCCTTCTCCCGCGACGGCGCGCTGCCCGGCTCCCGGCTCTGGCACCGCATCTCCCCGCGCACCCAGACCCCGACCAACGCGGTCTGGCTGGCCACCGGCGGCGCCCTGCTGCTCGGACTGCCCGCGCTCTGGAACAACACCGCCTACACGGCCGTGACCTCGATCTCCGTGATCGGCCTCTACATCTCCTACGTCATCCCGGTGTACCTGCGGCTGCGCCAGGGCGAGGACTTCCCGCGCGGCCCCTGGCACCTGGGCCGCTGGAGCCGGCCGATCGGCGTCGTCGCCGTCGTCTGGACGGCGGTGATCACCGTCCTGTTCATGCTGCCCACCGCCAGCCCGATCACCGTCGACAGCTTCAACTACACCCCGGTCGCCGTGGCCGTCGTGGTCGGCTTCGCGGGCGTCTGGTGGCTCGCCTCCGCCCGGAACTGGTTCACCGGGCCGCACGTCGGCGCTGCGCCGTCCGCGATGTCCCCGCTGTCGGGCCTCGACACACCGCACGTCCTCGACACACCGCACGTCCACGGCACCCCGTCCGCCCCCGGCACCCGGGACACCGAACAGGAGACCCGATGACCACCCCCCGGCTCACCCTCGACGAGCTGCGCACCCTCGTCGCCGACGGGTCCGTCGACACCGTCGTGCTCGCCATGACCGACATGCAGGGCCGCCTCCAGGGCAAGCGCGTCGCCGCCCAGTACTTCCTCGACGACGTCGTGACCGGCGCCGCGGAGGGCTGCGGCTACCTGCTGGCCGTCGACGTCGACATGAACACCGTCGACGGCTACGAGGTCTCCTCCTGGGAGAACGGCTACGGCGACCTGACGCTGCGCCCCGACCTCGCCACCCTGCGGTCCGTCCCCTGGCACCCGGCCACCGTCATGGTCCAGTGCGACGTCGTCCAGCACGACGGCACCCCGGTCGCCGTCTCCCCGCGCCAGGTCCTCCAGCGCCAGCTCGACCGCCTGGCCGGCTACGGCTGGCAGGCCCAGGCCGCCACCGAGCTGGAGTTCATCGTCTTCCGGGACAGCTACGAACAGGCCTGGGACAAGGACTACACCCGGCTCACCCCGGCCAACCAGTACAACGTCGACTACTCCATCCTCGGCACCGGGCGCATCGAGCCGCTCCTGCGCCGCCTGCGCAACGGCATGGCCGGCGCCGGCCTCACCGTCGAGTCCGCCAAGGGCGAGTGCAACCTCGGCCAGCACGAGATCGCCTTCAAGTACGCCGACGCCCTCACCACCTGCGACAACCACGCCGTCTACAAGACCGGCGCCAAGGAGATCGCCGCCCAGGAGGGCTGCAGCCTCACGTTCATGGCGAAGTACGACGAACGCGAGGGCAACTCCTGCCACATCCACCTGAGCCTGCGCGACGAGCAGGGCGCCCCGGTGTTCGCCGGCGACCGCCCGTACGGCTTCTCCCGCACCATGGAGCACTTCCTCGCCGGCCAGCTCGCCTGTCTCGCCGACTTCGCCCTGCTGTTCGCCCCCACCGTCAACTCCTACAAGCGCTACGTCCCCGGCAGCTTCGCGCCCACCGCCATCGCCTGGGGCCGCGACAACCGCACCTGCGCCCTGCGCGTCGTCGGGCACGGGCAGTCGCTGCGCTTCGAGAACCGCGTCCCCGGCGGGGACGTCAACCCCTACCTCGCGGTCGCCGCCCTGATCGCCGCCGGACTGCACGGCGTCGAGCAACAGCTCGAACTACAGCCGGAGTTCACCGGCAACGCCTACGCCTCCGACGCACCCCGGGTGCCCGCCACCCTGCGCGACGCGGTCGACGCCTTCGAGCGCAGCGCCGTCGCCACCGAGGCCTTCGGCAAGGACGTCGTCCGGCACTACACCCACGCGGGGCGCACCGAACTCGCCTCCTACCAAAGGGCGGTGACCGACTGGGAGCGGCGCCGCGGATTCGAGCGGCTGTGACCCACGAGGATCGCCGACCGCCCCTCATCGGCATCAGCAGCTACCAGGACGCCGCCGCCTGGTCGGTCTGGAACCAGCGCGCCTCGCTCGTGCCCCAGACGTACGTCGACAGCGTCGTCCGCGCGGGCGGCATCCCGGTGCTGCTGCCGCCCCAGCCCGGCGGGGCCGGCCACCTGCTCGACGCCCTCGACGGACTCGTCCTCGCCGGCGGACCGGACGTCGACCCGGCCCGCTACGCGGCGGCCCCCGATCCGCGCACCGGCGCGCCCCACCACGCCCGCGACGACTGGGAGAGCCGGCTGCTGCGGGCCGCCCTCGCCCGGGACCTGCCGGTGCTCGGGGTCTGCCGCGGCATGCAGCTGCTCAACGTCGAACTCGGCGGCACCCTCGTCCAGCACCTGCCCGACGACAGCCACCAGCGCGTCCCCGCCCGCTTCGTCCGCCACCGGGTCGACGTCGTCGACGGCAGTCGGCTCGCCGCCGTGCTGGGGCCCGCCACCGAGGTCTCCTGCTACCACCACCAGGCCGTCGACCGGATCGGCAGCGGACTCCAGGTCACCGCGCACAGTGCCGATGGAACGGTCGAGGCGCTCGAACTGCCCGGTCACCGCTTCGCCCTGGGCGTCCAGTGGCACCCGGAGACCGACCCCGACGACCTGCGCCTGTTCCACACCTTCATCAACGCCGCCCGGACAGCCGGCCGGACCACCGGCCGAGGCACCAGCCAGAGGGAGAGCCCCCGATGACCGAACCGGACCTCTTCGAGGTCGTCAACCCCGCCACCGAGGAGGTGATCACCACCGTCGAACTGGCCGGCCTCGCCGAGACCGACGCCGCCGTCGCCCGCGCCCGCGCCGCCTTCGACACCTGGCGCCGGGTGGCCCCCGCCGACCGCGCCCGGCTGCTGCGCGCCTTCGCCGCCGCCGTCGACGCCGACCGCGAGCACCTCGCCGCCCTGGAGGTCGCCAACGCCGGCCACACCATCGGCAACGCCCGCTGGGAGGCGGGCAACGCGCGGGACGTCATCGAGTACTACGCCGCCGCCCCCGAGCGGCTGTTCGGCCGGCAGATCCCCGTCGCCGGCGGCATCGACGTCACCTTCCAGGAACCGATCGGCGTCGTCGGGGTCATCGTGCCCTGGAACTTCCCGATGCCGATCGCCGCCTGGGCCCTCGCCCCGGCGCTCGCCGCCGGCAACACCGTCATCGTCAAACCGGCCGAGCTCACCCCGCTCACCGCGCTGCGCCTGGCCGAACTCGCCCTGGCGGCCGGCATCCCCGAGGGCGTGCTCCAGGTCCTGCCCGGCCGCGGACCGGTCGTCGGCGGGCGCTTCGTCACCCACCCCGACGTGCGCAAGGTCGTCTTCACCGGCTCGACCGGTGTCGGCAAGGGGATCATGGCGGGCTGCGCCGCCCAGGTGAAGCCCGTTACCCTCGAACTCGGCGGCAAGAGCGCCAACATCGTCTTCGCCGACGCCGACCTCGCCAAGGCCGCCGCGACCGCGCCCTACGCCGTCTTCGACAACGCCGGCCAGGACTGCTGCGCCCGCTCCCGGATCCTGGTCGAGGCCTCCGCCTTCGACGACTTCATGGCGCTCCTGGAGCCGGCCGTGCGCGGCGTGCGGGTCGGCGACCCGGCCGACGAGAAGACCGAGATGGGTCCGCTGATCTCGGCCGCCCACCGCGAGCGGGTCGCCTCGTACGTCCCGGACGCCTCGGCCGTCGCCATCCGGGGCAACGCCCCCGACGGGCCCGGCTTCTGGTACCCGCCGACCGTCCTCGCGCCCGTGCGGCACGACGACCGCGCCTTCACCGAGGAGATCTTCGGCCCGGTCGTCGCCGTCGTCCCGTTCCGCGACGAGGAGGACGCACTGCGGATCGCCAACGCCACCGAGTACGGCCTGTCCGGCTCCATCTGGACCAGGGACCTCGGCCGCGCGCTGCGCGTCTCGCGCGGCGTCGAGGCCGGCAACCTCTCCGTCAACTCGCACTCCTCGGTGCGCTACACCACGCCGTTCGGCGGCTTCAAGCAGTCCGGCCTCGGCCGCGAGCTCGGCCCGGACGCCCTCGACGCCTTCACCCAGACCAAGAACGTCTTCATCTCCACGGAGGAATGATCACCATGACCCAGCGACTCGACGGCCGCGTGGCCGTGATCACCGGCGCCGGCAGCGGCATCGGCCTGGCGACCGCCCGCCGCTTCGCCGCCGAGGGCGCGAAGGTGGTCTGCGTCGACCTCGACGCCGAGACCGGCGCCAAGGCCGCGAACGAGGTCGACGGCCTGTTCATCCAGGCCGACGTCACCGACGAGGCCGCGGTCCGCGACCTCTTCCAGCGGACCGTCGACGAGTACGGCCGCCTCGACATCACCTTCAACAACGCGGGCATCTCCCCGCCGGACGACGACTCCATCCTCACCACCGGCCTGGAGGCCTGGAAGCGCGTCCAGGAGGTCAACCTCACCAGCGTCTACCTGTGCTGCAAGTACGCGATCCCGCACATGCAGCGCCAGGGCAAGGGCTCGATCATCAACACGGCGTCGTTCGTCGCCGTGATGGGCGCGGCCACCTCGCAGATCTCCTACAGCGCCTCCAAGGGCGGCGTGCTGGCCATGTCGCGCGAGCTGGGCGTGCAGTTCGCCCGCGAGGGCATCCGGGTCAACGCCCTGTGCCCGGGCCCGGTGAACACCCCGCTGCTCCAGGAGCTCTTCGCCAAGGACCCGGAGCGCGCCGCCCGCCGCCTGGTGCACATCCCGCTGGGCCGCTTCGCCGAGCCCGAGGAGATCGCCGCCGCGGTGGCCTTCCTCGCCTCCGACGACTCCTCGTTCATGACCGCCAACACCTTCCTCGTCGACGGCGGCATCTCCGGCGCGTACGTGACCCCGCAGTAGCCGCGCGCCGCCCTCGGGACCCGCGACCCCGGACCCCGGACCCCGGACCCCGGGATCCGGGCTCCGGGCACCCGACTCCGGATTCCGCTGCGCCCGTGCCGCGAATCGTGAAGACTGGGTGAAGTTCCCGTGCGCCGAACGGTGTGGCGCACGGGAACTCTCCATGCGAAACATGACACAGCATCAGCACAGTGCCATTCCGCGGGAAGTCCACGAGACGAGGAACGCACGTCATGAGCATCGGCACCCGAGCCCTGCGGTCCGCAGTCGCCACCACCGTCGCCCTGGCCGCCGTCGGCGCCCTCGCGCTGGGTACGGCCGGCAGCGCGACGGCCGACACCGATCCGGCGGCCGGCGTGGCCGTCGACCTGCCCCTGCCGCCCGGCGCCGTCGGGAGCGATCCCGCAGCGGTCAACGACGACGGGGTGATCGTCGGCTACGTCACCGATCCGCAGAACCAGGACCGTCCGGTCCGCTGGAACGCGGACCTGAGCGCCACGACACTCCCCCTGCTGCCCGGGGACCCGAGCGGCCGCGCCGTGGCCGTCGCCGCCGACGGTGCCGCCGTCGGCTACTCGGGGAACCACACGGTGCGCTGGGCCCCCGACGGCACGGTCTCCGCACTGCCGCTGCTGCCCGCGGACACCGGCGGCTGGGGCTACATCTACGCGATGAGCCGCACCGGTACGGCGGTCGGGCACTCCGCGGCCGGGACGGCCTCCCACGCGGTGAAGTGGGGCCCGGACGGCCGGGCCGTCCCGCTCGCCCCGCTGAGCGGGGACGTCAACAGCACCGCCGTCTCGGTCAACGCCTCGGGCGCGGTGGCCGGCCTGTCCTACTCGGCCTCCGGCGTCGCCCACCCCGTGAAGTGGAGCCCGGACGGCACCCCCACCGCGCTCGACCCGGCCTCGGCCTACCGCGGCGTCTGGGTCGTCCAGATCAACGACGCCGGCACCGTGCTCGGGAAGGGCACGCCGACCGGCGCCGCGAACGACCAGTGGCGCTCCATGACCTGGAACACCGACGGCACCGTCACGGACCTGGGCCGGCACTCCACGGCGACGGCCCTCAACGCCGGCGGCACGGTCGTCGGCAAGCAGGGCGGGGCGGACGGCATCGACTACACCGCCACGAGCTGGAGCCCGGCCGGCACCGCCACGACGATCGGCGCCGACTACGAGTACACGACGGCCGTCGCCGTCAACGACGCCGGCGTCTCCGTCGGGTACACCGGGACGAAGGTGCCGCAGGCGCAGGAGCGCCACGCCCTCCGCTGGGGCGCCGACGGGGCCCTGACGGAACTGGACGTGGCACCGGAGGGCTACTCCTACCCCGTGGCCGTCAACAACGCCGGCCTGGCGGTCGGGGTCCGGATCGGCTCCTCGGCGTCGACCGGTTCGACGCGGGTGGCGGTGATCTGGCGGCCGTAGCCGCCGCGGGGGACAGGGACGAGGGTCAGGGCCTGGGGCCGGGGGCGTGCAGCCTCCGGCCCCGACCCTTGTAAAGAGTTCTTTCTAAAGATAGCTTTACATGCATGCCCGAGGAGAACTCACCGCGTTCCATCCGCCTCACCGACCCCCGCGCCCTGCGCGCCTACGCCCACCCGACCCGGCTGGTGCTGGTCGGCCTGCTGCGCCGGGACGGCCCGATGACGGCCACCCAGGCCGCCGAAGCCACCGGCGAGAGCGTCGCCAGCTGCTCCTTCCACCTGCGGCAGCTGGCGAAGTACGGCCTGGTGGAGGAGGCCGGGGGCGGGCGGGGGCGGGAGAAGCCGTGGCAGGCCACCGCCATGTTCACCAGCTGGGACTCCGGCGCCATCGCGGACCCGGCGGCGGCCGCCGCCACGGAGGCGCTCCAACTGGCCATCGCCGAGCGGTACTTCGAGCTCACCACGCGCTGGGTCCAGGGGCAGGCCCAGGAGCCGGCCGAGTGGCGGCAGGCCGCGCAGTTCGGCGACACCCTCCTGCACCTGACGGCAGCCGAGCTGGAGGAGTTGGGCGGGCGGATCCAGGACCTGATGCGGCCCTACCTGGAACGGCTCGACGACGCGGGCAAGCGCCCCGAGGGCTCCCGGCCGGTCACCGTGCTGCAGCTGGCCTTCCCCACCCGCGCCGACGGCCGGAGCGAGCAGGAGCCGACCCCGTGACCGCGCCCGCCCCCGACCGGCCCGCCCCTGACACGCCCGCCCCCGACCGGTCGGCGCCCGACCGGACTCCCGCCGGGACGCGGATGCGCTGGTTGCCGGTCCTGCTCCGGGAACGGGCCTTCCGCCGCTACTGGACCGGTCAGACGATATCCGGCCTCGGCGACCAGATCTCCTCCCTCGCGATACCGCTCGTCGCGGTCCTCGCCGTGCACGCCGACGCCCTCCAGATGGGCTACCTCGCCGCCGCGACCTGGCTGCCCAACCTGCTCTTCGCGCTCCACGCGGGCGTCTGGGCCGACCGCCGCAGCCACCGGCGCCGGGTCATGATCGCCGCCGACCTCGGCCGGTTCGCCCTCGTCGCCACCATCCCGCTGGCCTACGCCTTCGACGCGCTCACCCTCGCCCAGCTGTACGCGGTGGCCCTGACGGCCGGGACCCTCTCGGTCCTCTTCGACGTCTGCGACGCACCGCTGTTCAACGCCCTCGTCCCGCCCGACCGGTACGTCGAGGGGCACTCGCTGGTCAGCGGCAGCCGCGCCATGGCCCAGGTGGCCGGGCCGAGCATCGGCGGAGTGCTGGTGCAGGTCCTCTCCGCGCCGCTCGCCCTGCTGGCCGACGCGCTCTCCTACGCGGCCTCGGCCTTCGCGCTGTCCCGCATCGCCCCCGCCGAACCCCCGGCGGAACGCAAGGCCCGCGGCCAACTCGCCGAAGGCGCACGGTTCATGCTCGGGTCGCCGATGATGCGCGCCTCGCTCGCCGCCACCGCCACCGCCAACTTCTTCACCTTCATGCTGACCGCCCTGCTCGTGCTGTACGCCACCACCGTGCTGAGCCTCGACCCCGGCCTGCTCGGCGCGGTGCTGGGCGCCGGGGCCGTCGGCGGACTCCTGGGGGCGCTCTGCGCCACCGCCGTCACCAGGCGCATGGGCGTCGGGCCGACCTTCATCCTCGGCACCGCCCTCTACCCCGCCTCCCTGCTGCTGATCCCCGCCGCGCACGGGACCACCCCCGTCGTCCTCGCGCTTCTCTTCGCGGCCGAGTTCGGCGCCGGACTCGGAGTGATGTGGCTGGACGTCGCCGGGGCCTCCATCTTCGCCGCGATCATCCCGGACAACCTGCGCTCCCGCGTCTTCGGCGCCTACCGCTGCGTCAACTTCGGCACCCGGCCCCTCGGTTCGCTCGTCGGCGGCGCCCTCGCCGCCACCATCGGCCTGCGCCCCACCCTGTGGGTGGCCGCCATCGGCGCCCTCACCTCCGTCCTCTGGCTCCTGCCCTCCCCGATCCGCCGACTCCGCGACCTGCCCACCCCGGCCGGCCAGGGTGAGGGCATGTCAGACTCGCCCTGAGGGCGGCCGCCGAGCCCGCGGCGGCGACGGGGGCGCCGAGCCGTCAGGCGGGCCCGACGGTGACCGTGCAGAGGCGCTTGGTGGCCCGGGTCAGGGCCACGTACAGGTCCCGCTTCCCGCCGGGGCGGGCCGTGACGATCTCCTCGGGGTGCAGCACGACGACCCCGTCGAACTCCAGGCCGCGCGCCTCGGACGCCGGCACGATCCGCGCGTGGTCGGCGACGCCCCGGGCCGTCAGCTCGCCCACCCTGGCGTCCGCGCAGACCACTCCCAGGAGCTCGCCCGGGTGCGCGGCGCCCTGGGCGCGGAGCTCCTGGACGACGGCGGTGGCCAGCTCGTCCGCCGGCGCGGTCACGGTGCGGGGGAGCTCACCGCTGCGCAGTGAGCGGGTGGGCCGCTGGTCCGGGGCGATCCGGGCCAGCAGGTCCCGGACGCTCTCCAGGATCTCCTGGGTGGTGCGGTAACTCACGGTCAGGTCGTGCAGCTTGAACCGCGGTCCGACGTGGGGGCTCAGCGCCTCCTTCCAGTCGCGCGCCGTCGCGACCGGGCCCGCCTGGGCGAAGTCGCCCACCAGCGTCATCGCCCGCGCCGGGCAGCGGCGGACGATCATCCGCCACTGCATGGCGGTCAGTTCCTGCGCCTCGTCGACGACGACGTGCCCGTACGTCCGCTCGGGCGGGCCGTCGACCAGGCTCGCGGCCTCGTCCAGCAACGGCCCATCGGCGTCGGTCCACGGGCCGTCCGGGTCGCGGAGCAGCAGGGACCGCTCCGGCGCGGTGAGGTGGGGCAGGTGTGCGGCGAGCGCGTCGGCGTCCGTCAGGAGCGCGTTCACGAGGTCACCGGGCACCAGCCGCGGCCACAGCAGCTCGACCGCCCGGTCCACACCGGCATCGTCGAGGAGATCGGCCCGGACGGCGTCCAGGTCCAGTTCGTGGGCCGGACCGGGGTCGGCCGCACCTTCGGCGCGGTTGCGGCCCGCCCCCGTGAACTTGTCGAGGTCCAGGCCCGTCATCGCGGCGGCATCGGCGTCGATCTGCTCCAGGAGGTCGCCCATGTCCCGTTGCATCGCGTCGGTGACGGCGTCGACCAGGAGCTCCGTGAACACCCGGCGCGCGGGGTTGTGCCCCGGTACGGCCGCGACGGCGGCGTCGCGTGCCGTGGCGACCTCCTCGGCGGACAGGTGGACCACCTCCCGTCCGACCCGCACCGTGAAGTCACCGGCGGGGGCCTGGCGGGCGCGCAGCAGGCCGGCCAGGGCGTCGGCGAGGTCGGTGCCGCCCTTGAGGCGCGCGGTGTCGAACCGGTCCACCGCGTCCGTGGGTACCCCGGCCAGCTCCCGGCAGGTCGCCAGGACGACGTCGTTCTCGCCGAGGGAGGGAAGGACCTGGGAGATGTAGTCGAGGAACCGGGCGTTCGGGCCCAGCACCAGGACACCCTCCTCCGCGGCCCGCGGGAACGCGTACAGGACGTAGGCCGCCCGGTGCAGGGCGACCACCGTCTTGCCGGTGCCGGGCCCGCCCTGCACCACGGTCACCCCGCGGTGGGCGGAACGGACGATCTCGTCCTGCTCGGCCTGCAGCGTCGCGACGGCCGCGTGCATCCGGCCCGTACGCCGTGCCGACAGGGCCTCCGTCAACGGGCCGTCGCCGACGACGTCCTCGTCGGTCGGGGCGCTCCCGTCCAGCAGTTCGTCGTTCACCGAGACGACCGTGCGCTCCTCCAGACGCAGGTGCCGGCGCCGCCGCAGGCCCATCGGGTGGACCGGCGTCGCCTCGTAGAAGGGCCGCGCCGCGTTCGCGCGCCAGTCCACGAGCAGGGGCAGCTCGTCCTCCTCCGTGTGCAGCCCGATCCGCCCGATGCGCAGGGCCGTGCCGTCCGCCCAGTCGATCCGCCCGAAGACCAGCCCCCGTTCGGCACCCTCCAGCCGGCCGATCTCCTTGGCCAGCCGCTCGGCGGCGATTTCCCGCTCGTACGCCTCACCGGCGCCGTCCGCCGGGGCATTCAGCACACGCGCCCGCTGCGCCCGCGCCTCGGAAAGGCGCCCGGCGAGGAACTCGTACAGGGAGGACACATAATCCCGCTCCGCGTCAACTGCGAGCGTGGAAGGGTCATTCGTCGTCTTCGACATCTTCGACAACTTCGGCAACAGGGAGCTCCTTCGATTCGAGCCATACCATACGGTCGGATTTCCTCGAAGGTAAGTCTTGACTTGTACGGTGCAGACATGTCCCTGTGACTGAATTCCATCACTTTGTCAATCGCCAATTAGGTATCCGGAAAAGGGGAATTCGGGAGCATTCTCGCGACCCTGGTCGACCTCCTGGGCAAACCGATCGCCGAGGCGGACGCCCTCTGCATCCCCACCGCCGGACACGGGGGCCCGTACGGGGATCCGCACGGGCCATGGCGTTTCATCAGTGGGCAGTCCCCCAATCCCATGACCGAGTTGGGGTGGAAGTCGGTGGGCGTACTGGAGCTCACCGCCCTGCCCGGCATCGACACGGAATGCTGGGTTTCCTGGGTCCGCGAGGCGGACGCCCTTCTTGTCAACGGCGGCGACGCGCCCGGCCCCTGACCCCCGGCCCGGAGACGCTGGGGCCGGAGGCCAGGGGATTTCAGGGAATGTCGTGGGCTTCGGTGTCGGCGGCCGCGATGACTGCGGTCAGGAGGCCGGGGAAGCGTTGTTCGAGTTCCTCGGTGCGGAGGGTGTTCATCTTCGTGGTGCCGACGTAGTACTGCCGCACCACTCCGGCCGCGCGCAGGACGGAGAAGTGGTGGCTGGAGGTGGACCGTCCGACGGGTAGGTCGAAGGAGCCGCAGCTCAGGTCAGCGCCCGAGTGGGCGAGGGTGTGCACCACTTTGCGCCTCGCCGGGTCGGCGAGGGCCTCCAACACCTGCTGGACGTTGACGTCCTCCACACCGGGGTGCACGATCACTCGCGCCGTCACGCGTGCCCGTCCCACACCCACCACCCCTTCCCACGCCTGGCCCCCGTTCCGAGTCGAACCCCCGTCAACCGCCGCGCACGGTGCGCGACTTCATGGCAGACGCTACTACGGGACGGGCCCCGCCATGCCCGCTGCAACACCTCTGCACCACAGGTTGAGCACCGGATGTGCACGTTCCGCCCGGGTGCGCCCGGGGCCGGCCGGGCTAGGAGTAGTACTTGTGGAGGTCGTCCGAGGCCATGCCGGTGCCGTGGTGGACGGCGCGGCTGGAGTAGGTGCTGCGCAGGTGGGTGGCCTGGCGGGTGCGTTCCAACTCGACCAGCAGCCCCGCGTCTTCGGAGTGTGTGCCGCGGGCCCTCTCCCGGCGGATCAGGACGACGGTGGTGCCGATGATGGTGGCGACCAGTGCGGCGAGGAGCAGGACGACGGTGCCCATGTTCTCGTTCCCCCTTGTTCCGGTCCCGGGTCGGGCCCGGCGGGTGGCGGCGGGTCCCTTCCGGGGACTGTGAAGATCCTTGCACGGAACGTCCGGGATGGTCCGGTATCTGAGCGAATCCTGAGCAAGGAACGGACGGGTGCCGGCAGGGGCGGGCCGGCCCGGCGCCCGGAGCCGCGGTGCCGATGTGCGAACGCCTGGCCGGGGTGGGCGGGTTGGAAGTGGCCGGATCTGGGCGAAAGCCGGATGTGGACGGCGACCGGTCGGTAGCATGATCATTGAAATTCGCTGTCCGCGGTACTGCTGAACGCACTGTTCCTGGACGCGACCACCGTGAGGGGTGCGCAGCAGCGCGCACCCCTTCGTCCCGAAGGGAGATCGGCATGGCCACGGGTACTGTGAAGTGGTTCAACGGGGAGAAGGGCTACGGGTTCATCGCGCAGGACGACGGCGGCCCGGACGTTTTCGTCCACTTCTCCGCGATTCAGGGCAGCGGCTACCGCAACCTGGAGGAGAACCAGCCGGTCGAGTTCGAGGTCACGCAGGGCCAGAAGGGCCCGCAGGCCGAGCAGGTCCGCGCGATCTGACCAGGCGGGCCCACGTAGGCCCCGCACACAGGCCCCGTACCGGCGAGCAAGCGCCGGTGCGGGGCCTTTTGCTGCGCCTGTCGCCTGTCGCCTGTCGCCTGTCGCCTGTCGCCCGCCGCCCGCCGCCCGCACCTCACCGCGCCCCTGTGTCCGCCTCCGTCCGCCCCCGTCCGCCCTCTCGACAGATACCTCTCACTGAGAGCTAAAATCGGAATATGGAGACAGGACCCACCCACCCGCCCGACGGCGCCCTCGCCGACGAGTTCTCCACCCTCCTCACCGGCATCCAGCGGATGCTGCGCCGCCGCCTGCGCCAGGGCCTGGACCAGCCCCGCCTGCGCGGGGCCCAGGTCGAACTGCTGCACCTGGTGATGGACACCCCGGGCCTGCGGGTCTCCGCCGCCGCCGAGGAACTGTGTCTGGCCGGCAACTCGGTCTCCACCCTCGTCAACCAGCTCGTCGCCCAGGACATGCTGCGCCGCGAGGTGGACCCCGCCGACCGCCGGGCCGCCCTGCTGTACGCCACCGAGGCCGCCCACCAGCGCATCGAGGCCTGGCGCGAGCGGCGCCGGGCACTGACCGGCGAGCTGGTCGCGGGCCTGCCCGGCCCCGAACGGGCCGCGCTGGCCGCCGCCCTGCCCGCGCTGCGCTCCCTCACCCAGGGGCTGCGCGACCTGCCCGAGGAGGACCCGCGATGACCGAACCGGAACCAGCAGGAACACCGGAAACGCCAGGGACACCGGAAACGCCAGGAATACCGGGAGCGCCGGGAACACCAGGAGCGGCGGAGGCCGTGGTGTGCCGGGGCCTGGAGTACAGCTTCACCCACGGCCGTGGCAGGACCACCCGCGCGGTGGACGGCATCGACCTGACCGTACGGACCGGTGAGGTCTTCGGCCTCCTCGGCCCCAACGGTGCCGGCAAGACCACCACCATCCGCGCGATCACCACCCTGCTGCCCGCCGGCCCCGGCATGGTGCGCGTCTTCGGCCACGACGCGGCCCGCCGGCCCATGGAGGTACGGCGCCTGCTCGGCTACGTGCCGCAGCAGTTGTCCGCCGACGCCGGGCTGACCGGGCGGGAGAACGTCGCCCTGTTCGCCCGGGTCTTCGACGTCCCAAGGACGGAGCGGGCCCGCCGCGTCGCCCAGGCGCTGGCCGCCGTCGACCTCACCGACGCCGCCGACCGGATGGCCGGCACCTACTCCGGTGGCATGGTGCGCCGCCTCGAACTCGCCCAGGCCCTGGTCAGCGCCCCGCGCCTGCTCGTCCTGGACGAGCCCACCATCGGCCTGGACCCCATCGCCCGCACCGGCGTGTGGGAGCGCGTGGACGCCGTGCGCCGGGCCACCGGCATGACCGTCCTGGTCACCACCCACTACATGGACGAGGCCGAGCGCCACTGCGACCGCATCGCCCTGATGGACCGCGGCCGCATCCGGGCCCTGGGCACCCCCGCCGAGCTCAAGGAGGGCATCCGCGACGCCCTCCCCGGCGGCGACGAACCCACCCTCGACGACGTGTTCCGCCACTTCGCCGGCCGTGACCTGGCCGACGCCACGGAAGGAGACTTCGGCGATGTCCGCCGCACCCGCCGCACCGCCAGCCGCGTCGGCTGAGCCCCCCACCCCCGGCACCACCCCCGTTGGTGTCCCGGACCTGAGCCTGCTGCTGGTGCCCCCGCGCGCCCGCACCGGCTGGCGCCTGGTGCCCGCCCGGGTCGGCGCGATGTGCGCGGTGGAACTCCAGAAGCTGCGCCACGACCGTACCGAGCTCTACACCCGCGCCGTCCAGCCGGCCCTCTGGCTGCTGATCTTCGGCGAGACCTTCACCCGCCTCAAGGCCATCCCCACCGGCGGCATCCCCTACCTCGACTACCTGGCCCCGGGCATCATCGCCCAGTCCGCGATGTTCATCGCGATCTTCTACGGCATCATGATCATCTGGGAGCGGGACTCCGGCGTCCTCACCAAACTCCTGGTCACCCCCACCCCGCGCGCCGCCCTGGTCACCGGCAAGGCCTTCGCCGCCGGCGTCAAAGCCGTCCTGCAAGCCGTCGTCGTGGTCCTGATCGCCGCCGCCCTCGGCGTCGCCATGACCTGGAACCCGCTGCGCCTGCTCGGTGTGGTCGTCGCGGTGCTGCTCGGCTCGGCGTTCTTCTCCTGCCTCTCGATGGCCATCGCCGGGATCGTCCTCACCCGCGACCGCCTGATGGGCATCGGCCAGGCCATCACCATGCCGCTGTTCTTCGGCTCCAACGCCCTCTACCCGGTCGACCTGATGCCCGGCTGGCTGCAGGCCGTCAGCAAGGCCAACCCGCTCAGCTACCAGGTCGACGCCCTACGCGGCCTCCTCATCGGCACCCCCTCCCACCTCCCCCTGGACTTCGCCGTCCTGGCCGCCGCCACCGCAGCCGGCATCGCCGCCGCCTCCGCCCTCCTGGCCCGCCTGGCCCGCTGAGGCGCCCGCCCCCGGCGCACGAGTTCCTCCCCTTCTCTTCTCCGAGGAGCATGTTGAGCGAGCATTCTGAGAGCTACCACGTCACCGGGAATCCAATGCTCGACGCCGACGGCGTCACCATCTGGCAGCGGTACGGCGGACGGGCCCCGGAGGGGTACTTCTACGACGGGTGGTACAAGTTCGAGCCCGGTCACCCCCGCTACGACGAGCTTCTTCCGCAGGCGCGGCAGAATCCGCGGGACGTCGATGAGGGTGAGAGCAAGGCCCCGATTCACCCCGAGACCATGGCCATCCTGGACGAGATGCAGCGAAAGACGCGGGAGCGCAACGCGGGGCAGTAGCGGCGACGGCGGCGTACTGTCCGGAGACGGCAGGGGGAAAGGCGACAGGAGGTGTCGGGTTTCGCCGCGAGAGTGGGGGGACCGGTCGGCGCGGTGACGGCGTCGGCCGGGGCCACGTACCACGGACAAGGGATCCCATGCTCGAGACGCCCGACGACCTCGCCCGCCTCCAGGCCCTCCTGGACGCCTCGCTCGCCCGCTCCACCGCCCATCTGCGCTCGATCATCAGCAGCGAGCGCACCCTCACCGCCGTCCAGTTGACCCGGGTGCTCACCGGGATGTGCACGCTCGCGCTGTCCACCGTCACCGCCAAGGGCGAGCCGCGGATCAGCGGGGTGGACGGTCACTTCCTGTACGGCAGGTGGTACTTCGGCACCGCGCGCACCGCCGCCAAGGCCCGTCACCTGGCGGCCCGGCCCGCCGTCAGCGCGGCCCATCTGCGGGGGGAGGACCTGGGCGTGTTCACCCACGGCACCGTGGAGACCCTCAACCCCCGGGATGGCGAGCCGGCCGCCGACTGGCCCGAACTCCTGGCCTACTTCCAGGACTTCTACGGCCGTGACGTCTTCGACTGGGAGCACGACGTCGTCTACTACCGGCTGCGTCCGCACTGGATGGCCGCCTTCGCCTCCGATCCGGCCGAGCTCCTCGCGACGGTGGAGCGGGCCGAGCGGGCCGAGCGGGCCTGACCATGACCGTGCCCGGCGCCGGCCCGTACGTCGGGATGCGTCGGGTGCGGCGCGGGCGGTGACAATGGGGTGGCGGACAGCAGGGGCGGACGGACGAGGAGGGCCGGGGTGCGGGCGAGCCGGGCGATCGCGCTGCTGCTGCTCCTGCAGCACCGGCGCAGCATGACCGCCGCCGACCTCGCGGCCGAGCTGGAGGTCTCCGAACGCACCGTGCAGCGCGACGTCGCCGCCCTGGCCGAGGCCGGGGTGCCGGTGTACGCCGAGCGGGGGCGGGGCGGCGGCTACCGGCTGGTCGACGGCTACCGCACCCGCCTGACCGGTCTGGAGCGAACCGAAGCCGCCGTCCTGCACCTGGCCGGCCTGCCCGGCCCGCTGCGCGACATGGGCCTGGCCGGGCAGGCCCTGGCGGCCCGGCTCAAGGTCGCCGCCGCCCTGGGCGACGCCCCCGCGGCCGCCGCCCAGCGCTTCCACCTGGACGCCCCGGCCTGGTTCCGCGAGGCCGGGACACCGCCGCTGCTGGCCGAGGTCTCCCGCGCGGTCTGGGAGGACCGGGTGCTGCACGCCCGCTACGCCGCGCGCGGCGGCACCCGGCAGCGGCGGCTGGAACCGTACGGCCTGGTCCTCAAGGCCGGGCAGTGGTACGTCGCGGCCCGCAGCCCCTCGGGGCGCATCGGCTCCTACCGGGTCGACCGCTTCGAAACCGCCGAGGCAGGCGAGGAACGCTTCGACCGCGACCCGGACTTCGACCTCGCCGCCTACTGGGACGAGGCCGCCCGCGCGTTCACCCGGACCATGCTGCGCGAACGGGCGCTGGTGCGGCTCAGCCCGTGGGCCGTGGCCAACCTGGCCGCCCTGCTGGAGGCCACCGCCGCCGCCGACGCCCTCGCCACCGCCGGCCCGCCGGACGCCGAGGGCTGGGTCACCGTGACCCTGCCGGTGGAGGACCAGGAGATCGGCTACCTCGAACTCCTGCGCCTGGGCCCGGAGGTTGAGGCCCTCGGCCCTCCCGAACTGCGCGCCCGCCTGGCCGAGGCCACCCGCCGCGCGGCCGCCCGCTACACCTGAGCCGGGGCGGGCCCGGTCAGGTGCTGCTGTCCGGTCGTGGCGTCCGTCCTTCCTGGTCGAGGCGCGTGAGTGCGCCGCGCGCGAACTGCTCGTACCTGGTCTGGTGCCAGGGTGCGTCGGTGGGGATGTGTGCGGCGGCGTCGACCGCTTCGTGGAGGAGTGCGCGTCGTGCGTGGGGCTGGTCGGCCAGGCGGGGGTGGTCGCTGAGGCCGAGCAGGACTCTGGTGAGGTGGTAGGCGTGGGCGCGGGGGTTGACGGCGAAGAGGGTGCGGTGGACCCACAGGCCTTCCTCGCCGTCGAGGGCCCAGTGGTCGCGGATCAGCAGCCGGATCCGGGCCCGCAGTACCAGGTCCGGGTGCGGTACCGGGTTCGGGCGCGGTGTCGGGTTCTCGTCGGCGCCGTTCATCGGGCGCCTGCCTGCCCGAGCCGGCGCTCGAACTCCTGGAGCTGCGGCACGGTGTGCTCCCACATGCGGCGCTGGTGGGCGGGGGCGTCGGCGGGGATGTGCGCGCTCGCGGCGTGGGCTTCCTCCAGCAGCGCCTCCCGGGCGCCGGGCCGGGCTGCCGCGCGAGGGCTGGTCTCGGCGAGCGTGCGCAGGACGTAGGCGAGCTTGTAGGCGTACACGTGGGGGTTGACGGCGAACAGGGGCCGGTAGACCCGCAGGCCCTCCTCGCCCTCCAGGATCCGCTCGTTGTGGCTCAGCAGGGTGATCCGGGCTTTCAGGACCAGGTCCGCGTGGACGTTCATGTGGCGTGTCCCCCTTCGTCGTTGCTCTCGTTCGCACCCCGTTCCTCTCGGGCCGCCGCGGCCGTGTCCGGCCGTGTCCGGGCACGGCGGCGTGCGCGCCGGCCGCCCGGGAGAGTGCGGGCGGCGGCGCGAAGGCCGTCGGGGGAGTGGGGTGTTGCACGAGTGTGCGGGGTGCGCGGGGGCGGCGGCAAGGCACAAGAAGGGTGTGCTGAGTCCTACCGATCCCTGGCCTGAGCTGGCAGGATTGGGGTCGGCACCCTCCCGGGGCCGGGCCCGGAAAACCTGTTGCGCCCCCAGGAGCGCATGCGGCACGCTGATCGCGGAACACACCGACGCAGCGCAGGGAAAGGGGAACGGGCCATGGCCAGCAGTGGCGCTCGATATCGCCCCCGCCCGCGCGCGTTCGGCTATCGCCCGGCGCGCTGAGCGTCCCCTCCCCACGGGCGTTCCCTTCTTACGAGCGTCCCCCGCTGCCCGCGCCCTCCTGGCGTTGCGGGCCGGGCGCGGACGTGACCCCGGGCGAGCTGGGCACTGGAGAGCCCAAGGGCCTGTAAAGCCCCCGCTTCGGCTGTGGCGGTTCGAATCCGCCCTCGCCCACCCCATTCCCGCGCACCATCCCCGAATCCCGAGGTGGCCCAGTGGGTCGATGCCTGATTGGCCCTGTGTGGCCGGTCAATTCGGTACTACGGTAGGCAGCATGACAACCGGAACCGCCGCGACCGACCAGCCCGTATCCCTCACCCTTGCCGAGGCGCCGCTGCGTCAGGCCCGCAACTCGGCCGCCTTCTGGGCCGCGACGGGCGACTCCCGCGGCCACGAGGTGATCCGGCGCCGCGGCTTCCTCGCCGTCGACGGCGACGAGCGCGCCGGCCTGCGGATCCTCGTTCAGGAGAACGACCTCGACCAGGGCGAACTGGCCGAGCTGGCCGAACTGGTGCGCAGGGCCCCCGGACCGGTCAACGCCGAGGACCCGTTCAGCGCCACCGACCTGAGCCATCTGGGCCTGCGCAACTGGCAGATGCCCGTCATGCTGCGCCTGCCCGCCGCTGCCCCTGCCGCTGCGGGCGGATCGGGGCTGGACGTGGTGCGGGTGAGCGGTGGCGAGGACCTCCGGGCGGCCGAGCGGGTCGTGATCGAGGGTTTCGAGCTGGCCGCCTTCGAGCCCTACCGCCCCGGTGAGCTGTTCCCGGCGGCGCTGATCGGCCGGCCGGGCGTGGACGTCTTCCTCGCCTCGCACCAGGGGGTCGCCGCGGGCGCCTGCGTCAGGGTCGTGGACGAGGGCCTCGCCAGCCACTACTGGGTCGGCACCGCGCCCGCCTTCCGCTCGCGCGGTGTGGGCCGGGCCGTCATGACCGCCTCGCTCGCCGACCTCGCCCAGGTGCCGGCCACCCTCACCGCCTCCAAGCTGGGCCGCCCGCTGTACGAGTCGCTGGGCTACACCGTCGCCGCGCCCTCGACCTGGTGGGCCTCCCGCTGAACCGCGGTGCTCCGGTGGTCCAGTGTCCCGGTGTCCCGGTGCCCCGGTTCTTCGCCCCGCCGCCCCGCCGCCCCGCCGGTCGGCCCGCGCCGCTAGCCTGACGGCATGTTCGTACTGGAGCTGACGTACACCACCGCCGAGCTGGAGCGGATCGACGAGGCCCTGCCCGCGCACGTGGCGTGGCTGAACGGCCACTACGCGGCCGGCACCTTCCTGGCCTCGGGCCGCAAGGTGCCGCGCGACGGCGGGGTGATCCTCGCGGTGGGCGAGGACCGGGCCGCGATCGAGGCGCTGGTGGCCACCGACCCGTTCGTCCGGCTGGGCCTGACCGAGTACCGGGTGACGGAGTTCCTGGCCACCGTCACCGCCCCGGCGCTGGAGGCGTACCGCCAGCAACTGCCCGCCTCCTGAACCCCTCCCGAACCCTTCTGAACCGCTTCCGGACTCCCTCCGCGTTCCTCCGGACTCCTTCGCGCTCCTCCGTAGCCCACCCGCGCCCTGCGCGGAATCCCGCTCCCGTGCCCCGGACCCGCCCGTACGGTTCGGGGCACGGTCGTCTTGTGGCTACGATCGGTGAGCGCGGGGCGAGGACGTAACGCGAGTGTTCGTGGAATCGGCGGGAGTGGACGGATGGGACACGCACGGGCCGGGCAGCCGGCGCAGCCCGGGGACCTGGTGGATGTGGCGCGGTTGGTGACGGCGTACTACGCGCTGCGCCCCGATCCGCAGGAGGTGGCGCAGCGGGTCGCGTTCGGGACGTCGGGGCACCGCGGCTCCTCGTTGGACGTGGCGTTCAACGAGGACCACATCGCCGCGACCACGCAGGCGATCTGCGAGTACCGGGCCGAACAGGGCGTCGCGGGCCCGCTGTTCCTCGGCGCGGACACCCACGCGCTGTCCGAGCCGGCCAAGGCGACGGCGTTGGAGGTGTTGGCGGCCAACGGTGTGCGGGTGCTCATCGACGACGCCGACGGGTACACGCCCACGCCGGCGGTCTCGCACGCGATCCTGGCGCACAACCGGCGCAGTCCGCGGGCGTTGGCGGACGGTATCGTGGTGACGCCGTCGCACAATCCGCCGCGTGACGGCGGCTTCAAGTACAACCCGCCCAGTGGGGGGCCGGCGGGGTCGGAGGCCACCGGGTGGATCCAGGACCGCGCGAACGAGCTGATCCGCGAGGGTCTGCGGGGGGTGAAGAGGGTCCCGTACGCGCGGGCGCTGGCCGCGGCCACCACGGAGCGGTACGACTTCCTGGGCTCCTACGTGGAGGACCTGCCGTCGGTGCTGGACCTGGACGCGGTGCGGGCGTCGGGGCTGCGGATCGGCGCGGACCCGCTGGGCGGGGCGTCGGTGGCCTACTGGGGGCGCATCGCGGAGGTGCACCGTCTGGACCTGACCGTGGTCAACCCGGTGACGGATCCGACCTGGCGCTTCATGACGCTGGACTGGGACGGGAAGATCCGCATGGACTGCTCCTCGCCGGCGGCGATGGCGTCCCTGATCGGCCGCAAGGACGAGTACGCGATCGCCACCGGCAACGACGCCGACGCCGACCGGCACGGGATCGTCACGCCCGACGGGGGGCTGATGAACCCCAACCACTACCTGGCGGTGGCGGTCGACTACCTGTACCGCCACCGGGCCGACTGGCCCCGGGACGCGGCGGTCGGCAAGACCCTGGTGTCCTCCTCGATGCTGGACCGGGTCGCCGCCGATCTGGGACGTGCGCTGACGGAGGTCCCGGTCGGCTTCAAGTGGTTCGTCGACGGCCTGCTGGAGGGTTCGATCGCCTTCGGCGGCGAGGAGAGCGCGGGCGCCTCGTTCCTGCGCCGTGACGGCGGGGTGTGGACCACCGACAAGGACGGCATCCTGCTGGCCCTGCTCGCCGCCGAGATCACCGCGGTCACCGGCGCCACTCCCAGCGCGTACTACCGCGAACTGACGGAGCGGCACGGCGCTCCGGCCTACGCCCGTGTCGACGCCCCGGCGGATCGCGAGCAGAAGGCGCGTCTGGCGCGTCTGGCGCCGGAGCAGGTCACGGCGGGCGAGCTGGCGGGGGAGAAGATCACCGCGGTGCTCTCCCACGCGCCGGGCAACGGGGCGGCCATCGGCGGTCTCAAGGTGTGCACGGACAACGCCTGGTTCGCGGCCCGCCCGTCGGGCACAGAGGACGTGTACAAGATCTACGCCGAGTCGTTCCTGGGCACCGAGCACCTGGGCCGGGTGCAGGAGGAGGCCCGCGCCCTGGTCGGCGAGGTCCTCGGCGGCTGAGCCGCCCGGCTTCGGGCGTCGGCCCCGGCGGCGGCCGCCCGTCCGATCTGTGGAATGCTCCCGCACATGACGACGAAGAAGATCGAACTGCATGTGCACCTGGAGGGGTCGATCCAGCCGCGGACGCTGCTGGAGATCGCCCGGCGCAACCACGAGCCACTTCCCGTCGACACGGTCGAAGGCCTGGCCGAGCTCTACCGGTTCACCGATTTCCGTCACTTCATCGAGGTGTGGGTGATGACGACCAACTGCCTGCGCACCGCCGACGACTTCCGCCAGGTGGTCGTCGACTACGCACGGCAGGCGGCCGGCCAGGGCGCGGTCTACCTGGAGGGCATCTTCTCCCCCGCGGAGCGCGTGGAGGCGGACGGGATCGGCTGGGACGAGATCTTCGCGGGCTACTGCGAAGGCGCCGTCGAGGCCGAGGAGCGCTTCGGCGTGACCGTGCGGCTGACCCCGGACCTCTACCGCGGGTGCCCCGTGGACCTGGCCGAGGAGTGCGCACGGGTCGCGGTCCGCTACCGGGACCGCGGCGTGGTCGGCCTGGGCATCGGCGGCGACGAGCGGCGCGGTCCGCTCGCGCCCTACGGCAAGGCCGTACGGATCGCCCAGGACGGCGGACTCGCGTTCGTGCCGCACGCGGGGGAGACCGCCGGCCCGGAGTCGATCCGGGAGGCCCTCGACCTCGGCGCGGTCAGACTGCGCCACGGCATCCGGGCTGTGGAGGACCCGCAGCTGCTGGCCGAGATCGTCGACCGGAGCGTGGTGCTCGACGTGTGCCCGACCTCCAACGTACGGACCGGTGTCGTCCGCGACCTCTCCGAGCACCCGCTGCCGCGGCTGCGCGAAGCCGGCGCGCTGTGCTCGATCAACACCGACGACCCGGCCATGTTCGGCACCGACCTCAACCGTGAGCACGACGTGGCGGCCGGCCTCGGGCTCGACGCCTCCGCCGCCTACGCCGCCGGTCTGGCCGGCGCGCTCTGCGACGACGCCGTCCGCGCCCGCCTGCTTCCCTGACGGCGCGCCCGGCCGTCCGCCCGTCCGGGCCCGCGAGTGGTTCGGGGGCCGGTGCGGACGTTCAGGTGCGGGCGGGGGTGGGCGGCGTGGCGGTGGCCTCGGCGGAGGTGCGCTGGTCGCGGGTGGTGGCCGCGGCGGTGGCACAGGCCACGAGGGCGAGTACGGCCGCGGCCAGCGGGAACCAGCGGGTGCCCAGGACCGTGATGGCGGCTGATCCGGCGAGGCCTCCGGCGGCCGTGCCGAGGTAGAGGGCGCTGCTGTTGAGGGAGATCAGCAGGGGTGCGTTCGCGGGGTCGATCGAGGCCAGCCGGTGGGGCAGGGCGACGGAGACGGCCCATCCGGCCAGGGGGACGACGGCCGCGTACGCCAGCGCTCCGGGCATGCTGCGCCCCAGCCAGGGCAGGGCGGTGAAGGCGCAGGCGGCGACGGCGGAGCCGGTCAGCAGGACGGCCCGCACCCCGGCGCGGTCGACCAGGCGTCCGCCCAACCAGCTGCCGGCGACCGAGAGCACGCCCGCGGTGAGCAGGATGAGGCTCAGCTTGTCGGCGTCGCCACCGGTGGCGCCGTGCACGGCGGTGGCGAGGTAGATGTAGACGCTCTGGAAGGCGAGGAAGAAGGTGAGGGTGGTGGCGGCGGCGCCGAGGACGCGGCGTGAGGCGAGCGGGGCCAGCCGGGCGGCGAGGGTGGGGGCGGCGGTGGGAGCGGGCAGGTCGCGCAGCAGGAGCGCGAGTCCGGCGAGTGCGGCCAGGCCGAGGACGGTGACCAGCCACATGGTCAGGCGCCAGTCGGTGCGTCCCACCCAGGTGCCCAGCGGCACGCCCAGCGCGGTGGCCACCGTCATGCCGCCCAGCACGGTGGCCAGGGCCCGGCCGCGCCGCTCGGGGGCGACCAGGGTGGTGGCCACGGCGTTGGCGGTAGGGGTGTAGAGGGCGGCGCCGGCGGCGGCGAGCACCCGGGTGGCCAGCAGCAGGGGGTAGGTGGGGGCGAGGGCGCTGAGGGCGTTGGCGGCGCTGAACAGGGCGAGCGCGGTCAGCAGCAGGCGCCGGCGCGGCCAGCGGGCGGTGGCGGCGGCCAGTGGCGGGGCCAGCACGGCGTAGCCGAGTGCGAAGACGGTGACGAGCTGGCCGGCGGCGCCCACCGACACGTGCAGGTCGGCGGCGATGGGTCCGAGGATGCCGGCGACCACCATCGAGTCGGTGCCCATGGCGAAGGTGCCGAGGGCGAGCAGGAGCAGGCGTACGGGCACGGAGAGCCCCCCGGGTCAATTGTTGGACGAACATGCAACGGTTTGACGCTCGCCAAACAATCGGGGATTGGTGGATAATTGTCAAACCATTCCTGCTGTCGCCCGCGCCCGTGCGGGACCCCGAGGACCGGAGCCCCACCCATGACCGACGACGAGCGGCTGCCCCAGCCCCCCACCGCCGACATCGACCTCGTCACGGTCCTGCACGCCCTCGGCGACCCCGTGCGCATGCGCCTGCTGCTCAGCTACGCCGACGGCGCCGAACACTCCTGCGGCCCCCGCGACCTGGGCCTGGACCACCTCCACAAGTCGACCGTCTCCCACCACATGCGCGTCCTGCGCGAAGCCGGTGTCACCACCACCCGCGTCGCCGGCCGCAACCGCTTCGTCAGCCTTCGCCGCACCGACCTCGACGCCCGCTTCCCGGGGCTGCTCGACGCCCTCCTCGCCTCCGCCCCGCGGCCGACGGCGGTGGCGGCCGCCGACGCCTGAGGGCGCCCCGTCCCCGCGGTCGCCGGGCCACCCGGGAACAGACCGGTGCCGCCGTCGTGACAGCCTGGTCCGGTGGAGGACCTCATCGCTACCCAGACACCGCACCGCCGCCTGCTCGACCCTGACGAGGCGATCGCGGAACTCGAACGCGCCGTACCCGGCTTCGACGCACTGCGCCTCGCGGCGCCCGCGACCTTCGACTGGCCGGCCCTCGAGGCCGCGCTGGGCTCCCCGGTGCCCGCCGACTACCAGCGCCTCTGCGAGCTCTACCCCCCTTTCGTGCTCGGCGACTTCCTCTCCGTCCACCACCCGACGGCCGGCCGCGAGCGGGAGTGGCCGCAGTGGCTCCAGGACGATCTGGAGACCGTGGCGGAGTGGTGCGAGGACAGCGACCCCGTCATCCCGCTGCGCCCGTACCCGAGCCCGGGCGGCTTCCTCCCGTGGGGCGGTTCGAACCAGGGCGACGTGTTCCTGTGGAGCACCAGCCCGGCGGGCCCGCAGGAGTGGACGGTCACGGTCGCCTCGCGCAGCGGAGCCTGGTGGCACTACGGCGGCGGGCTGGTGCAGTTCCTGGCCGACCTGACCAGCGAAGCCGTCCAACCCTGGGGCCTGCCCAGGGTCCGGCCCCAGTCCCGTCCGTGGTGACGACGGCGATCGGACGATGCCCGTGTGTCGGTCCCTGCTGGAGAATCGTCAGTGGCAGGGACGGCGAAGGGAGAAGAACGTGACGGCTGTGTTGAGCGAGTGGGTGCGCGATGTCGTGGAGCAGAGGATGCGGGAGCACCTCGCCGATCCGGATCCGGACTGGATGTCGCCCGCACCGGGCCTGCGGCCGCCGGCAACGCCGGACCAGGTCGCGGAACTCGAACGCTGGATGGGCCAGCCGCTGGACCCGACCTATGCCGAATTCCTCCTGCAGGGCGACGGCATGGCCCACTTCGACAGATCCATGCCGGTGTTCGGCTGGAGCGACTGGGCCGGTGGAACGCCTCCGGAGGCAGGAGGCGCGTTCGTCGACCTTGTGCAGGGCGAGTTCTGCGTCGACTGCGGGCTCGCGCCGGACGTGCTCCTCGCGCCTGTCTCGGTGAACTCCGACGGATCCGCGGGAATCCTCATGATCCCGCCCGGGGCGGGACCGGGAAGGTTCATGTGGTTCGGCAACGGTGATCTGGCGTTCTTCCCGACGTTCCGCGAGATCTTCGAGTACGCCGTCGACCACGGACGGTGGAAGGACTATGCCGCGACGTAGCCGCCCCGCGGGAGTGGAGCCGACCACGCCCGCACCGCACCGGCCCGACAGCACCCTCGGCGCCTCAGCGCCCCCACCAGCCGCGTAAGGTGCAGGACGCACCGCGGACACACGGAAAAGGGGGACGGTCCATGCCGATCAGGGGCGTGCTCTTCGACGTCGACGACACCTTGTTCGACTACACCCACTCGGAAGAGGCGGGCATCCTCGCCCACCTGCGAGACGTCGGCCTGCTGGAACGGTTCCCCAGCCCCCGGGCCGCCCTGGACCTGTGGCGCGCCGTCATGGAGCACAGCTACGCCCGCTACCTCGCCAGGGAACTCACCCTGCGCGGCCAGCAGTGCGAACGCACCCGCCGCTTCCTCGCCCACCTCGGCCAGGACGGCGCCGAACACCTCACCGACGACCAGGCCGCCGCCTGGTTCGCCGGCTACGCCGCCCACCGCGACGCCGCCTGGCGCGCCTTCCCCGACGCCGAACCCGCCCTGCGCCGCCTCGCCCCCCACTACCGCCTGGGCATCGTCTCCAACTCCGACACCGACCACCAGCGCCGCAAACTGCGCGCCATCGGCCTGCTGGGGCACGTCGGCGACGTCATCGTCTGCTCCGACCAGCACGGCGAGGCCAAACCCGCCCCCAGCATCTTCCACGCCGCCTGCACCGCCCTGGGCCTGCCCCCGCACGAAGTCGCCTACGTCGGCGACAACTACACCGTCGACGCCCAAGGCGCCCACGCGGCCGGCCTCCACGCCTTCTGGCTCGACCGCGCCGCCACCACCACCCCGGTCGCCGAAGGCATCCACGTGCTCCACACCCTCCACCCCCTCGCCCCCGCCCTCGCCGCCCTCCCCACCCCCTGACCTCCGGCACCCCGCGGCCCGCACGGGCCCCGGGGGTTCAGGATGCCGCGTCGGACCGGTGCGTGCGCCAGAGCGACCTGAGGGCTTCGAGCTCGGCGCGGGGGAAGTGTTCGCCCCACTTGCCGCGATATCCGCTCTCGCCGTACCTCGTGGCGACTTCGTCGAAGCAACGGATCACTGCTCGCGCCACGGCGTCGACGAACTGGGCACGTGTCTCGGCTGGCAGCCTTGCCGACACAGCCAGGGCGCTCGCTGACAATCCACACCGGGGATCAAGTTCAGAGAGCGTTGACAAGGGCCGCGCCCCATCGCGTTGTGGGGCTTCTCGGCGGTGGCCCCTGCACGAAAGGTCGGTGGCGTCGACTTCCTGTGCGGGGGAGTGCCGTTGACCTCGGCTGGCTTGGCGGCGGGTGTTCCCCCGTGGGGCCGGAGCGCGGGGGAAGTCGGCCGGGCCGACTTCTGGTGCGCGGGGTTTGCCGGCCCCGGGGGACGGCGGGCAGGGGGTCAGGAGGGTGGGGTGTCGGCGCCGAAGAGGGTGCGGCAGGTGGGGGTGAGGCCGGTGACGGTGACGGGGGCGGGCGGGCCCTGCCAGTGGTCGCGGGACAGGCGCAGGCGCTGGGACTCCACCACCCGGCCGTCGAGGATGTCGAGGGTGATGCCGTCGTCGCGGTAGCCGAGTTTGCGGGAGACCGCGAGGGAGGAGTGGTTGTCGGTGAAGGACACCGACGTCGCCGCGCGGGCGCCCAGCTCGGCGAACGCCAGGTGGAGCATCGCCGCGCGCATCTCGGTGCCCAGCCCACGGCCCTGGTGCTCCAGGCCCACCCATGAACCGGAGGCGATCTCGCGCCGCACCGCGAACTCCTGGGCCCGCATGTCCTGCACGCCCACCGGCCGCCCCTCGTGGAAGGCCACCAGGTCCAGCGCCCAGTGCTGCGCCGTCCAGCGCCCCATCCGCCGCCAGTGCATCTGTAGGACGTGCCGGGCTCGTTCGGCGGGCGCCAGCTCGCCCCACGGGGTGAGGAAGGGGCGCTGGCCGGGCGCGTGGACCCCGCGCGCGGCGAGGTCGGCGACCTCGGACAGCTCGTCCTCGCGGGGAAGGCGCAGCTCCAGGCGCGGCGTGGTGACGCGCAGGCCCTTCAACGGCCAGTGGTCGGTGATCATCGGCCCAGTGTGCCGGGAGCCGGCACCGCCCGCACCCCGGTTTTCGCGCCCGCGCCGGAGCGCGGCAGTGCCGGGGCTAGGGTGGGGGCCATGGTTGCCCCTTCCGCAGCACAAGCGGCCGACAGCGCCCGGGAGTTCGTCAGCGCCCCCGCCCTGATCCTGCGCTCCCTCGCCTCGCACCCCGAACGGCTCGCCATCACCTCCGCCGACGGCGACGGGATCACCGCCGGCGACTTCGCCGCCACCGCCTACCGCCTCGCCCACGAGCTCCTGGCCCGCGGTGCCGGTCGCGGCAGTACCGTCACCCTGCTCACCGGCAACACCCCCGAGGCCCTCGCGGCCCGCTACGCGGCCGGTCTGGCCGGGGCCCGGGTGGTCAACCTGTACGACGGGATGAGCGCCCCCGTGCTGGCCGAGATCGTGGCCAGCGTGGACACCACCGTGCTCCTCGTCGACGCCGAACGGTACGCGGGCGCCGCCGAGTTGCTGCCGCTGATCGACGTTCCGACGGTCCTCACCCTCGGCCCCGGCCCCGACACCACCGGGGGCACCGGGGGCATCGGGAGCATCGGGGAGGACGCCATCGCCGCCAGCGCCGTCCACCCCGCCACCGACCCGGCCGTGGCCCTCGGCCCCGGCGACGACCTCGGCATCCGCCACACCGGCGGCACCACCGGCATCCCCAAGGGCATCCTCAGCCTCCACGGCCCCTACCGCAGCGCCTTCGACTTCCCCGCCTTCTCCGACGCCCGCCCCACCGACGAGAAGCCCCGGCTGCTCGCCGCCACCCCCCTCGCCCATCTCGCCGGCGTCCTCGCCGACCTGACCCTGCACCACGGCGGCTCCGTCGTCCTCCAGCGCGGCTTCGAGCCCGGCGAGGTCCTCGCCGCGATCGAGCGCGAACGCATCACCGACCTGTTCGTCCTGCCCCCGCTGCTGTACCGGCTGCTCGACCACCCGGCCCTGGTCCGCACCGACCTGTCCGGCCTGCGCCGCCTCTCCTACGGCGGCTGCGCGGCCTCCCCGGCCCGCGTCCGCGAGGCCCTCAAGGCGTTCGGGCCCGTCCTGGTCAGCGGCTACGGCATGTCCGAGGCGCAGAACATCGCCGTCCTGGGCCCGCACGAGCACGACCGTACCGGCCTCGGCGGCCAGCTGTCGGTGGGCCGCCCCCTGCCGGGTGTCCAGGTGCAGATCCGGGCCGCCGACGGCACCGTGCTGCCCGCCGGCGAGCAGGGCGAGATCCACGTCCGCTCCGCCACCCTGATGGCCGGCTACTGGAAGCAGCCCGAACTCACCGCCGAGGTGCTGCGCGACGGCTGGCTGGACACCGGCGACATCGGCTACCTCGATGCCGACGGCTACCTCTACCTCGCCGACCGCCTCAAGGACCTGATCATCGTCGTCGGCGGCCACGTCTACCCCACCGAGGTCGAGGAACTCCTCCTCACCCACCCGGCCATCGCCCAGTGCGCCGTCTACGGCGTCCGCGACGACCAGCAGGCCGAACACGTCCACGCCGTCGTCGTCCCCGCCCCCGGCCAGCGGCCCGACCTGGACGACGTCCGCGCCTTCGTCACCGCCAACAAGGGCCGCCTCTACGCCCCCGAAGCCCTCCACCTGGTCGACGCCATCCCGCTCACCTCCGTCGGCAAGCCCGACAAGAAGCGCCTGCGCCAGGACGCCGCATCCCGCTGACGCCCGCCCGGCTCGCCCGGCTGTCGGACGGTTCGCCTACAGTACGAGCCGTCCGGGCAGGCCGGGCAGGCCGGGCAGTTGGGCAGTCGGGGCAGCGGATGCGGGAAGACGAGGCGGGACACATGGCAGGAGCGGCGTTCGAGCGGCTGCGGGCGATCATGGGCGAGCCCGCCTACACCCCCGCACAGGTCCCCTGGGAACTCGCCCCCGCCGAACTCGGGGTCCAACTGCCCTCCGACTACCGGGCGTTCATCGATCTCTACGGGGCGGTGAACCTCAACGGCGAGTGGGGCCTCACCGCCCCGGTCCGCACCCGCCCCGACGGCACACCCGACGGCTTCGCCGACTGGCGCACCCGGAGCGACGGGGAGCTGCGCGAACTCGTCCACGGCGAGGACGAGTTCTGGGACCAGGACCACACCCCGGTCTTCCCCGACCCCGGCGGCCTGCTCTCCTGGGCCGTCAACAGCAACCACGCCCACTGCTGCTGGCTGACCACCGGCCCCGACCCGGACCGGTGGCCGGTGGCGGTCTTCGACTGCGGCGGCCTCAACGGCGCACTGGACGTCCACGAAGGCGGCTTCGCCCAGTTCGTCACCACCGTCCTCACCGGTGGCTACGCCCACCAGGACGAACTGCTGGTCACCCCCACCCCCGGAGGATGGCAGCCGCCACGCCCGCCGTGGACGCCCGGGCACGACTGGGACGGCACGAACTGGGGCGCGCGCTACGGCGTCGAGGGCTGGACGGCCGAACGGTGGAGCGACCGTACCGCCGCGCTCACCATGCCCTGGCGCCGGAACTGACCCATCGTCAGAACGGTTTGCCCGTAGCAGGATCGCCCGCCATACGCGACCACCCACCGGGCCGGCGCCACCGTCGTGGCCGCCTGCTTGCGCAGTGCCACCACCCTGGCCCGACGGCACGCTGCGTCCGGCACTGGGGGAGCTGTTGGGTGCGGGCGTGGTGACAGCGGCGCTGCGGGAGCCGGGGCGAGGCAGTCCCCTTCCCATCGGCGGCCCGTCGTTCAGCTCGAACGAATGCCCTAGTCTCGGCGGATGACGCTCTACTTCGACCCGGTGGCTGTCCTCGGCAACGACCGCGATGCCTTTCGGGGCCGTTGGGAAGACCGACTGTGGCTCAACGTCCCCGGGCCCTTCTACGGCGGGGAGACTGACACCTGCTGGACGGGACGGCTCTCGGCGCCCGCCCACGTCCTCTACGGAGGCGAGTACCTCAGCGAGTACGTCTATCGCCAGCCCCGAACGCCTGCGGACACCGCGCTGCTGGTCGAGGCGGCAGGCAGCGACCCGTTCCTCGGGTACGGCTGTGACGGCGACTCCCGATGGACACCGGAAACGGTCCGGGAGTGGTGGCGTAACCGCGGCCAGGTCGTGCAATACCTGTCCGATCAGCGGAGCAAGTGGGATGAGAGCGATGCCCGGGCAGACCAGGGCATAGCCGCTGCCGTTCGCGACTTCGAGCGCTACATCGCCGGTGATCTGGCAACTGACCTGCGGATCTACCTCTACTGGCTGGAAGTGCGGCAGTCCCCCACCCCCGTTGACCGGTTGCCCGAGCTGTAGCGTCACGCGGCGAGTGCGTGGGCCCGCTGGGACCAAGCTGGATCCCGGTGGCGGTCGTCGGACGCCTCCAAGGCGGCGGGGAAGTAGTCGAGCAGGGCGTGCCGCAGCCGCTGCGTGATGCGGGTGCGTTCCCAGATCAGGGTCTTGTGCGCGCGTCACGACCTTGACTCCCTGGGCGTCGGCGCTGTCGCCGGAGATGAGGCCCACCTGCCGGCGGCTACCAGGCACCGATCCTGTCGGATGGAGCCTCGGTAGGTCATGTCGGGGAAGGTGGTACGGGTGCGTGTCGAGGCGGAAGTTGACGCACAGTGGTCTCGCGGAGGATGTGGAGGTCGCGGTCGAGCTGGACGCCACTGCCGTGGTGCCGGTGTTGGTCGAGGGGGGTGTTCACCGCGCTCTCGTGAGCACGGCCGGTCCGGCCACCGGTTGCTCGGCGGCGCCTGCGCGGGAAGTCGGCGGGGCCGACTTCCGGTGCGCGGGCTGCCTGGGTTGGGGCTCCAGCGCCCGGCGCTCATGGGCGGGCAAAGGCGGTGATGTCTGGGAGTGGTGGGTGGTAGCCGTGGGTGGTGTCCACGTGCAGGTGGGGTACGGGCAGGGACAGTGGGGTGAAGTCGTCGATCAGGTTGCCCGGGCCGGTCGGGGCGGCGAGCAGGGCGTGATCGGCGTGGGCGGCGCGGTGGGCGCCGGTGGCCAGGCGTTCGGCGATGCGGCGCCGGGCCAGGGCGGGGGCCACCCGGCAGTGCACGATGCGCAGGTCGGTGCGGGTGGCGAGCGGGGCCAGGCCGGTGCGCCAGAGGCGGTCCTGGTAGGCGGCCTCGGCGACCACGCTGATCCCGGCGTCCACCAGTACGCCCAGGACGTCGAAGAACGCGTCGCGCACCGCCAGGTCGGGTTCGGGCGTACGGGTGCCCGCGTGCAGCAGGCCCTCCTTGAGCTCGTCGCGGACGACCGCCGGGCAGCCGACGGCCCGGGCCAGGGCGTGCGCCAGCGTCGTCTTGCCGCTGCCCGGCCCGCCGCTCACCACGATCAGCAACGCCTGCCTCCCGTCCAACCCGCTCGCCGGTCCAGCCCGTTGGGACTTCGTACCCGAAACCTCCGGCGCCCGGCGATCGTTGGGACCGGTGGACGGACCGACGGACCGACGGACCGGCCCGACCCGCCCGGGCGGCGTCTCGACGGCGCGCGGGCCCGTACGAAACGGAGGGGACCATCATGACCCAGCCAGGGGACGCGGTGCGCGGCGGCAGCCCGGACTCGGCGGTCGACCGGGTGGCCGACTTCTACGGCGCCTACATCGACGCCGTCTCCGACGGCACCGACGACCTGTCGGACGGCCTGCGCGCCCACTACCTCACCGAGGACTTCCGTCAGCGCCTGGCGGCGTGGGAGGAGGCCAACCACGCCGACGGCGTGCTGCGCGCCCAGGACGTGCCCACGGCCTGGGAGGTGCGCTACCACGACTCGGGCGCCGGGCACCTGTTCACCACGGTCACGCTCACCTGGGGCACCGGCCCCGACGCCGGGCACACCCGGCTGGCGGTGCAGAGCGACCTGAGCACCAAGCTGATCTCGGACATCGAGGACGCCCCCGCCGGAGGCCAGTAGGGGGAGGCTGCCGCGGGTTCAGGCCAGGGCGGCGGTCAGGCGCGCGGGCAGGGTGTCGTAGGGGCGGCACTCGACCACCGGCAGGCCGGTGGCGCGGGCCCCGTCGGCGAGCCAGTGGGAGTAGCGGGCGCTGACGTCGGCGCGGGCGTCCTGGGGTCCGGCGTCGGGTTCGCGGTGGGCGTAGTTGGCGCCGATGCGCCGCGGGTCGCCCTCGTGGAGGAAGACGGCGCGCAGGCGCCGGCCGAGGGCGGCGGCCTCGGCGGCGGCCCGTACGGCGGCCGCGGGGGTGAGGTAGTCGCCCTCGACGACGGCCGGCACGTCCACGCTCAGGCGGTTGCGCACGACGCCGAGCAGTGCTTCGTCCAGGGCGTGGGCGGTGGCGATCTGCAGTTCCAGGACGCGGTCGGCGCCCAGTTCCCGCTCGGGGTCGCGGTAGGGGGCGAAGTGGTGCAGCGCGGGGTGGGTGGCGGGGGTGGTGGCGGCCTGCAGGGCGGCGACGACGTCGTCGAACTCGACCGTGAACGCGCCGTGCTCGGCGGCCAGGCGCTCGGCGGCGCGGCTATTGCCGAGGCCGGAGGCGCCGCCGATCAGCAGGACGTCCCAGGGACGGTGGTCGGTGTGCATACCGTCACATTAGAGGAGGGCGGTAATCGTTTTCGGGTTCCGGTGGACTCTAGGGGAGTGGGGAAGGCGGGACGCCCGGTGAGCGGCGCCCCGCGGCCAGGCCCCCGGCGCCCGGAAGCCGGCCCACGGTCTGGTCCCGCTGCCGCCGCCCCCCGGGCCCCCCCGGGCTGGGGACGCCGGCCCCCCCCCACGCGGTCCGGCGCCCCGGGGGGGGCGCCCGGG